>NZ_NPDM01000002.1:760281-770281 GCF_002812085.1 Leptospira levettii | reverse complement strand
GACAAAGTTTTTGATTGAGAGAGAGTCAGATTCGTAAGATCCTTCCCATGACAAGCTTTGGGTTTGGACAAAATGTCGGATGGATTGAATTGGGATTATCTCTTTCGTAAAAATTAGACGTAAAAGTCAAATAGTGCTAAATTTTTTTTCAATTTGCCCAGACTAAATCTAACTCATGATTCGACTTTGTCTAGCTATCGATAAAGATCGAGCATGTATTCTGCTTGAAAACTCTTATAATTTAACATCTCATATTTGTTGGCTTTGAAATCGAATTCAAAGTAGTAAATAGCGTCAACCTCGTTGTTTTCACCCATGTAGTACATGATAAAAGAAGAACCGTTTTCGATTTCTTCCCATGAAGGTCCGATTTCAATATGACTTGTTTCATTATATTTTTCTTTCCTAAAGATCGGTGATAACCATATTAAGAAAAATGATTTTCATCGATGACATAGATTGATTTTCTTTTGAAAAGTTTGTTTAGGTTAAGATAACTTGAATAGCCACAAGTCTATTTCCTGGTTTCTAAGTTAGAGATTAATAATGTGAATCAATCGATTTCTTTTGGTAATATGATTTTATTTCTAGAGCAATTTTCTGAAAATTGCTCTAGTGATTTGTTACCTATGTATTTTGCTAATTCTTTTGTATTTCCATCATAATTCATTTTTAAGAAGTCTTTGACGACTGGATGAATTTTTTTCCGAATGTATTCTTTTACAGTTTGTCCCTCATGCTGATATGGTCGATGTTCAGGATATTTTGTATCGGCAAAATAGAAGATACCAGGTTCCAATTCGGTGAATAAATTTCGAATATCACGTTCTTTACTCTGGGAATGGGAGTTAGAAGCAAGTAAGACCAATAAAATTAAGATTTTAGTGCATATTTTGAATTTATATTTTTTCAACTTTAATTCCAAACCAATTGTTACTGAATCTTTTAAAATAGAAAGAAGTGGAGAAAAGATACTCATGTAAATGACTTACATCAACAAATTTTTTAGATTTTTAGAAAGGGATATTCGCATTCACTTAAATAAATTTACCTCATGACTCGATATCGAAAGCTAAGAGCAACTCAGAGTCGTTGGGTAATGCGAGAGGGAAATGCTGTGCGTGTTAGCGGTCGCTATGTGACCGAAGCCCTGGATGGCTCAGGCCCCAATCGGTTAAAATTGTTTCGCATAAGGATCGTTATGTTTTTGAGTCCAATTGGTTTTTGGGGACTCGTCCAGAGCTTTTGAATAATGTCTCGTATTTGAATGTTATTTGATTTAAGGTACGGGAAACTCAAAGTATTATGCGACATAATTCGCGCGTGAATCCACAAACCCCCACCCGAGTTAGGGTGGAGGGGAGTGGCTCGTGGGCAGGTGGCTCTTTCCCTTTAACACAAATCCCTGTTTTCTGAAAGAATGATTCTGAAATGAAAGTTTTTTATTTGAGTAAGTTCATGATTTGGCGCAAAACTACGGAAATCAAATCTTCGCTTACTGAATATTTTGTTCACATGAATTTAGTCACATAAGGCATTTACGATCTGTCCATTTTTGTCACTGCATCAAAAAGTGGTGCGTTCATTTCTGGATCGATGATGTAAATGATCCTTTGTGTGCTGGAAGTTTGTCCGGCGAGGTCAATGACTGCTCTCCGTTTGTCCATACGAATTTCGTTGATATCAAAATCGGCAATTCGATACTTAATCCCTTTTTTGAATAAAGGTTTGATGGTGCACAACCTTTGGATTTTTGGCCTAGTTTGGAAACGATCAACTTCTAAAATTTTGCAGATATCAAAATGAACCTGTTTTTCTGAATCAATCGAGGCAGTGATGACGTAATCGCCAACGTTTATGATATTTTGGTTATTGGTTAAACTTGCACCAACATAGTCGAGTAGATGGCGTATGTTTCGGTTGCTATAGGAAAAAAACGAATCATTCACAATCATCTTTAACGCTGTTGCTGAACTAAATGCAGGTCTCCAAGGTTGGTTCGTTGTTAAACTTGCATATTCGCTAGCAAGTGATAAGATCGCTATATCTTCTTCAAAATTCACAGAGTTTACATTTGATTCTTGGATGCGAAGTTGTGCATCAATATCAGCCACAATCATTTTTTTACTTGGATCTTTGATGAACTTATCTCTAATGACCATTAACTTTTTAAATACGGTATTATTGTCAGGGAAGTTATTGTTAATGGAATTCCCTCGAAATGGTCTATGGTGATTTAAAACAAGTGTGCGTATCTCTTGGGTGATTTCTGGTGCCGCTAGTGTCATCAAATAACTAATGATAGGGTGTTGTTGGATGGCATTGTATTCTTCTTTTGTCAGATTTGGTTTGTCTGGAAGAACTAATTTTGAATAACCTATATCTGCTAGAAAACTTGCAGTCATCACGGATAGATGATCTTTTTTATTCGGTTTATTATCGTCACCAACTCCAATCTTTTTCGTTCGGACTTTCATACCCATCGCAACAATCGTCCGTTTGGTCATGAGTTCTGATTCAACTGGAACTCCAGCATGATTCAATATCTCTAATATATTAAATAGTCCTGATTCAAAATCTGGATTACTCGTGAAGTCATCTAAAACTTTTCCAATTGATTTATGAACTCGGAGCGCATGATCCGAATTGAAAGCTTCTTTTTTTAGCTCAAGAATCAATGATTCAGTTTGTTTGGCAAATTCTGTTGTTTTGTCAGGATCAAAAAGTTTTGTTTGGCGAGGGTCGGCAGATTCTCCCGATGTGACCCGTAAATGTTTACTATCAGATGTAAGGCAATAAGCTCCTTGTAACTCAATCTTTAACAGTTTACCGAAATCTTCTTCCGTTGCGTTCTTTTTTTTTGCCATGATGAGCTTGCCATTTCGATCATATAGATCGAGTGGGATTTGTTTGCTCTTACGATAACTACTAAGCAGATCATCATTAAATTCAAATTTAGCAAGTTGATCAGGGGAAATTAAGGGAGAATCGCTCAAATGATGTAGTCCAATTACGATATGATTATCTAACGATATAAGACGAATAAATTTGAATTATACCAATGATTGAAAGGTTTTTGTCGCTAAAAAAATCATGAATTCTAAGGAAAACTTGAGACAAAGTGATTTGTGAGCTAATGGAGTGGTCAATTTTTCATTTCCTTTGCCATCTCGTCTAGTCGAGTCATAATCCCTCCTGTTGACTTGCTACTATCCGATATCTGTTTTGAAATTTCGACAATATTGTTTGCGTATTCTGAGATTTTGGAAGTGATTTTTGTTGACTCTTCTGTTGCTACCTTTTGGGAGTTAGTAGAATTTTCTATCGTTTTACTGGTTTCATAAATGCGAGTGTTAAGATTATCAATTGTTTCAATTGCTTTGTCTATATCTTCGATTTTGGAACCAACACCGTTAATTTCTGATTTGATGATACCGATCGCTGCGCTAAGTTTTCCCATTCTTTCTGACGACCGATTGATAAGTTCATTACTTTCATTAATCAATGTAAGATTTTCCTGAATGATTTTAGAAATCTCTTTGGAGTTTTTTGTTGTGGCATCAGCTAATTTTGAAATCTCTTCTGCTACTACGGCAAAACCTCTGCCATGTTCGCCAGCTCTTGCAGCTTCAATCGACGCATTTAATGATAACAAGTTTACTTTATCTGCAATGTCATTGATCACCGAGACAAAATCAGAAATTTCTGTACTTTTTTCTTGGAGGATATTAAATTTATTAATGGATAAGTGAATATGTTCTGAAGTTTCATTTGAATAGTCCATAACCACGTCTAGATTTTGATAGATTCTGCCAGTTCCAGTTTGGACAGTTTCGTTGATGGTTTTTAGATCATTGACAGATTGTATTGAAGATTCCGATTCAAGATACAATGATTTTGCAATTTTATTGTTTGAGTCGGCTTTAGAGGATAATTCTTGTAATGAAGCAGATATTTCCGTTAAAGATGTTGCCTGGTGCTCAGAAATTTGTTTTAGTTCTTCTGAAATTGTATCTTGTTTTTTTATTTGTTGTTTCATCAATTCAATTGTATTTAGAATTGTTTTTGCCATTTGTAACAAGGAGTCCAAAGCTTTTTTTGCTTCCTTTTGTTTTTCAACAGCTAAGTTGAGAAGAGTTCTTGTCGCAGTTGCTCCTACAGTTGCTCCAATTCCTACCCAAACAAAAATTAAAAATCTTACGATGATATTACTTTTTGGACCACCTGGTATTAATTCTGGTCTTAGGACAAACAAAACAATTTCTGATACTATGATCAAAACAAAGTTAAAAATAGAGGCGTTCCGATTAAAATACAATACACTTAAAACAAATGAGATATAAAACGTAGCGGAAAGTTCAGTTGCACCGTAAATTACATATTGAAATACCAATAAACATAACGTAACACCCGTTATGGATATATAACTTGATGTCCAATGAGTTTTTAATCTTGAAGATAGTAAGAAACCAACAATCAGGATAGAAGTTGCTAAAACGAATTCGATTAGTATGCTCTGATAGGTCAGATAATCAGATCCTTTTCCGGCAACTTTAATTGAAAGTGTTGCAATGTTTGCTAAAGCAAGGATGGAAAGAAATGATAAAAACATTCGTTTGTTGTTTCGTAACATCACCTCGGTGAAGAGGTCATCGGAAATTGTCATCGTATTTTTTTGAAAGAAAAGTTTAGCAAACAAATGATACCTTCTTTGGAAAGGGAATGGATTTAGGTCAGATTTTCAAAATGAGATCTTCTGGCAAGAAAGGTCCTAAAAGTCGACATCTGTTCATCATCATAGGGGTTCGTGTATCAGATTCCCTGGAATCAAACGCCTTCTTGCCTGAAATCATACCGAAGATTCCCGTTTCAAATTTCCTGAACTTGGTTCACCTTGAGAAGATGTGACGAAAGGAACTGGTTCAATTGTTTAAATTTTACGAAAAACCTATCAAAATCTGAATTCGGTTTCTTAGGAGAAAAAAATTGGAACCCTAAGAGCCATTGATGGGTAACCAATCGGGTAATCCTGTGTTACTTTTCGTTCCTTTGGATCTGTCAAAAATTTTACATTGATTCTAAAAATTGATCATCTTTCCCAACCTTAAGTAAGACGACTGGATCTTTTTTCCTAAGGTAATTTCTATTCTGTTTGATGTAATATTTCAACAAACAAATGTTAATTGCCATTTAAATCAGTATGGTTTGCAGTGTATCGATTGATTGACGGTTCAATCTTATTTTGGAAGATTTACATCCTTTTTAAAGAAAAAAGTATATTCTGCATAGGTGTTTTGTGATCTTTCCGGTGGAGGAGGAAATTCCCATGAACTGATCTCTTTTTGAATACAATTGATAAGTGAATCGGATGCAAAATCGGATTGGATGAGTTCCACTTTTATGGGAACTCCATCGGGTTTGATTTGCCAATCGAATTGGATTTTGCCTTCTTCGATTTTTGGTTTTGTTTCTAAGTATAAATTGTAACAAATTTGAATTTTACGTTTGTGTTTGGTGATGGTAAAATTCACTTCTCGTTTGTGGTAAGGTGAGAGACCTTTTTTATCCACTTCCATTGAGGGTTGCTTAAATTGATTTCCATTTCCATTGGGACGCAGGAAAAGAAAATACACAATGCTTAAGATAAGAGTAGTTATTGTGACAAGTAAGATTTCTTTTTGATAGGGAATCAGTTTTTTCATTTATGAATGTAATTTACTCTTCGAATTCTTTTTACTTTCTAATAAACACAAAGGCTGCACCAGACGCTAAAGCTGAATTGTTTGTACTGGCAGTAGGACCATTGGTAATTGTATTTTGATTGCTGTCCTCTTGGTTTACCCCAACGACGGCAGTATCTCCTGAAAAAGAAATTGCATTACCAAATCTGTCATCGACATCGGCATTGGGAGCTTTGAGATAGGCCCTAAATGCCCAAGTGGAACCAGACCTTTGGAACACATAAACCGCACCTGAATTGGATAAGCTATTGTCATCGTTTGGCATCGATCCATTTGTAACAGTTGTTTGATTGTTATCCTCAAAAATGGAACCAACTAAAATTGTATTCCCTTCGATGGCAACGGTGATACCAAAATTATCGTTAGCTTCCGCGTTAGGAGGTTTCAAGTAGGATTGGTGGGTCCAAGAGGAACCAGTTCTTTGGAACACATAAGCGGCACCTGCTATGTTAGCGGAGTTGTCGGCACTGGCAGTTGGCCCATTTGTGATTGTGGTTTGGTTGCTAGATTCAGAAAAGGCACCGACTACAATCGTGTTGCCACTGATCGCAACCTTATTGCCAAATTGATCATTTGCATCTGCATTAGGTGCTTTTAGGTAAGCTTCTTCCACCCAAGAGGAACCCGCTCTTTGGTAAACATAGGCTGCACCGGAAGCACTTGCTGTGTTGTCTGAACTGGCAGTTGCGCCATTTGTAATTGTGGTTTGGTTGCTATCTTCGAAACCTGATCCAACAACGATTGTATCTCCAGAGATGGAGACACTGGTTCCAAATCGATCATTTGCTTCTATATTGGAAGCTTTTAAGTAGGCTTGTTGTGCCCAAGTTGTGCCTGATCTTTGGAACACATAGGCGGCACCTGCAAATGCTGCTGAGTTATTGGCACTTGCCGAAGTTCCATTTGTAATCGTTGTTTGGTTACTCGCCTCATTAAAAGCACCTACAACAATCGTATCACCTGAGATGGAAAGGGAAACTCCAAACTGATCATTTGCTTCCGCATTTGGTGGTTTGATGTAAGCTTGTTGTACCCATGTAGAGCCTGTTCTTTGGAAGACGTAAACGGCACCAGAACTAGAAGCTGTATTGTCTGTACTTGCAGTAGGTCCATTCGTAATTGTGATTTGGTTGCTATCTTCTTGGTTGGCACTAACAAGGATGGTATTACCATCAATGGCAACAGCCGTTCCAAAAAAATCAGTTGATTCCGCGTTAGGTGCTTTAAGGTAAGCTTCCTGTGCCCAAGTTGAACCCGTTCTTTGAAAGACATAGGCGGCTCCAGAAGATGCTGCAGAGTTGTCAGCACTCGCAGAGTTTCCATTCGTAATTGTCGTTTGGTTACTAGACTCACCTGGAGCTCCCACCACGATTGTATCACCAGAGATGGCTACGGAATTTCCGAATAGATCATTTGCTTCTGCATTCGATGATTTGAGATATGCCTGAGTTTCCCAGAGTTTGGGTGCGTTACTGACACGGAATCCGCAGAATGGGATAGGTGTTTCCGATACGGAAGCGAGTAATAAAGTCTCGCGGTACCCTTTTGATTTTTGGTCACAGGGGTTATTTAATGTTAATTGATTGCAACTTATGGAAAAAAGAATTAAAAAGATTCCAACAATGTTTCTCACTAATAACGAACGATTCACGAAATTTCCTTTCCCCATCCTTTCCACCAAGATCGTTTTCCCTGAAACGATCTTGCTAACATTTGTTAAAAACAGTCTTTGATTCAACCAAGGTTAGCAAGTATTTTCTTGTTTTTTTGATAGGAAGGCTAGTAATTTTTTAATATTTTTTTTTTGAAAGTAGGAACGTTTTTATTTTGAATCCTAAGTATGGATATCATTCGATTGGTATCTGTTTTTGTAGATTGTTCGTAAAACAAAACCAATTACTATCAATTGGATCGGAACTAAAAGCATGTCCCATTGTTTTTCGGACAAATTGGTTAAATATGGCCCTTTCAAATGGAATGGAGGTAATAATGAATACCGCATGAGAACTGTTAAAGTAGTAACAACAATGGTATCCGCAAATCCAAAATAATAGGAAATTGGGTTTTGTTTTTTATTCAAATGATAGAGAGAAACCATCACAAGGATACTCATTGGTTCCAATAGTAAATAATGAGAGCTAACAAAGGTTGGCAACGATAGGAGTACTATGCGATACCCAGCATGGCAATAAATCCAGGACAATGGTGATGAGTTAAAGGTAAAAATATTTTGCTTAGTATCGGTGGTTTGAAACCTAACTTTTGCCATTTCTTGGAGTAACCATAGGAGGAGAAAAAAACAAACAAATCGACTAATGAAACCGCGATACGTTCCTCCATCGGGTGAAAAAGTCATAACAAAAATATTCGCTAATACTGCAAAGTTGATATATCGGTTAAACCATGGTAAGAATTTTTGTTGTTTTGGTTCTGGTAAACACAGATAACCAATGACAGCTCCTAAACCAAATGGTAGAAGGAGTATCATTTTGGTAAATCCCATGATCGAAACCGAATCATGTTTGGATTGTAAATAAAAATGGATTCCAGCAAATATCGATAAGGTAGAAATAATAAAAAGAAGTAATTTTTTGTGGTAAACGGCTAAGATACATACAAGAGATACAAACAAAATGACTATGGATTGATTCCAAAGGAGTAAACTAAGATCCACTCCAAATTCGAGATGCGGTTTATGATTCATACTGATATGGTTCTAAAAAAGAAAATATTTGGAATAACTCCGCTCGTTTCAATATTTGACATAGTTTTCGATTGGGAACGATGGTTATCCATGTTTTTAGTAAAAGATTCTCAGATTGTAAACCAAACAATTCGATTTGTAAATTAATCTTTCGCAACTTACTTTTTAGAGGATGGTTGACCTGATTTAATTTGAAATAAAAAAACAATTACATTGAATCAAATGGAAAATCTTGCAAGAATTTGGCAGTCTTGGGAATTTTGAGGAATGGGCAAAATTGTTTCTAAAACCACAATTGGGTAATTAAATTGACTATGAATTATGACTTCAAAAATTCTTAATTGTATCTAAGAAAAAAAGTTTGATTGCTAGGTGACAGAAAAATGCAGAATATTCAATCCGAATCTTGGTATAGATTGTCTAAGCATTCTTGGAATTATAATTTATGAAACTTAAAGATTGGTTTATGATGCAATTTGATGGCAGTGTTGATTTATCCATTCAACCTCTTCCTCTCGATTACAAAGTACAAGACTGGGAGTTGATTTTATCTTCAAACCAAAAAATTAAAATTTCCGAAATCATTTCGCGAGGACCGCTCATATTAGTTTTTATTCGCGGGACATGGTGTCCATTTTGCCAAATACACTTGAAGAATCTCTCTGAATGGGCAACAAGTTTAAATGAAAAAGAAGGAAATGTGATCGTTGTATCAACTGAACCAATTCATGTTCTGAAAAGTTGGCTAAATCTCAATCCTATGAATTTTTTATTTGCAAGTGATTCTACATTAGAGCTTTGCCAATACTTTGGAGTGCGCATTCAGCCAAATGATTTTGCACAAGCGGCAACATTTTTAATCGATTCTGATTTAACAATCCGATTAGCATACAAAGGAAAACGTACGCAGAAAAACTTTGATGAAGTCGAAACAGTGATGAAACAACAAATTTTTGGATCGAAAGGTTAGTGAATGTTTCGAAATATAAAGAATATATTTTAAATTCTGTGATGATTGTATGAATACTGAATCAAATATTATTCAATATGCGTTAAATGATCCACTTACCGGATCCTATTTTTATTTTACTAATGATCTGATGAGTGACTTAAAGAACTCTCTTTCAAATCCGTCCGCCAACCGTATTATTTGGAACCGTGGGACGGGACAATTTAAATTTTATTGTGATGAAAAAACGGTTATCTTAAAAGAGAATACGTTTTGTACACTTACTGCCTTAAATTATATAAACTTTCCTAGTAATGAGCAAAAGGTAACTGCGATTGTATTTAATAGAGAGTTTTATTGTATACGTGATCATGATCATGAAGTTTCTTGCAATGGAATTTTGTTTTACGGGGCGCAAAATTTTTCAGTTTTGAAGATCCCTTCAAATGAAATTGTTCCATTTGAAAAATTGGTAGATTTATTCGAAAAAGAATTTGAAGAAGCTGATAGTTTACATGGAGAAATGTTAGTACTGTATCTTATACAAATCTCCGAGCCCACGAGACTGCAGCTAATCTCCTATGCCGTATTCTGCTTGAAAAAAAA
>NZ_NPDM01000002.1:600000-760271 GCF_002812085.1 Leptospira levettii | reverse complement strand
TACTAATCATACGATTAACCAGAATTGGACGAAATCATATTGTAGGAATACAAAGTGATTATCAAAGTATTGAAACCATTCGTAAGTTTAATTTACTAGTAGAACAGAATTTTAGGAAATGCAAACAAATCTCTGAATACGCTTTTATGTTAAATATATCTTCTAAAAAATTGTCTGAATTGTTTCGTTATGCAAAATTAGATCCTCCGCTTCAAATAATTCACCAAAGGACTATTTTAGAAGCAAAACGTATGCTTTTATTCACTCTTAAATCAGTAAACGAAATTTCGGAGGAGTTAGGGTTTGAAGATTCCAGTCATTTTAGTAAATTATTCAAAAAAATCACAGGGAAATCTCCTACCGCGTTTCGAATCAGGAAAAATTGACATAAAATATTCCAGTTTGTCCATTGCATTTGTGAATCAAATTGATATACTCTACCAAAGTATAAATTGCAATTTAAACCTAAACCAGGAATGCATTTGTAAGATGAAAATATCTTGGATTAAGAATATAGTGAAATTGGCAGTAGGAGTCATTTTTTTACAAACTTTATTTTTTAAATTTAGTGGAGCAGAAGAATCTGTTTATATTTTTTCTAAACTTGGTGTTGAGCCATGGGGAAGAATTGGAACTGGATTTGTTGAACTAATTATCGTATTGATGTTATTAATTCCTCGAATTGTTTGGTTAGGTGCAACGCTTGGTTTGTTTGCAATGTTGGGAGCTATTTTAGCTCATTTTTTTAGCATTGGAATTGAAGTATCACAAGGCAATGGATTGTTATTTTGTCTTGCAATCATTAATTTTATAGGCTGTTCTTTCCTTATATATAACGAACGTGAAATGATGTGGAAAATTTGGGAACAGTAGAAGAAAAAGTTACGATTCTTGTCGAAGAAACTCGACTCATTACAAATTCAATTTCAGAGTTAATCCAGCAATTCTCTCAAAAAGAATTTTCTATGCCCCTTTCTATTTTGAACTATGGAAGTATTTCGCAGCACATACGTCATATTCTAGAATTTTATCAGGAATTTAATTTTGGTATAAAACATGGAGAAATCGATTTTGATCAAAGAAAAAGGTCAAAGCAGTTAGAAGAAAACCCTGAATTTGCTCTTGAATTAATACGTTTAATCCAAAAAGAATTGTTTGAAGGATTTGTCGACATCCCAATTGCGATACGAGTTTCCACTCATGATAAAAACGTAAGACCATTACTTGCGAGTACAAGCTTACGTGAACTCGCTTATTGTAATGAACATGCAGTTCATCATTTAGCCATAATAAAAATTGCACTTTTAACCTCTTTTCCAAATATCATTGTGGGTGATGGATTTGGAATCGCTTACTCTACTCAGCAGGTGAATCGATAACCTTCATCTTTTGAATGATTCGAATGGATGATGGACTAGAATCTTGTTTTCTATTTTATTATGGAAAATTTTATAAATTTATTACCTACTAACTAAGTATTGTTATTTCATTACCATATTCCAATTTGCGTTTGCTTTAGGAATTAATTCTTTTTCGTTTTCATTCCACGGTATTAAAGTATCACCCAAAATTCCATTATAGAATAAATTGATTTTTCCATTGATAATTTTATACCTCATTGGATCCACTTCAACCTTATCTCCGTTTTCTCCCATTGCAAAGGCACACCAACCACCATATTCGGGTTCAAATTTTTCTGGATTTTTCTCAAATTTCTTTCTGTTTTCGATGGATGTAAAATGATAAATGATTCCCTTGTATTCGAAGCTAAGTTCACTTTTCCCTTTCGTAGGTTTGTCAGAGAAATATGAAACTGGATCATATCCATCGAGTGCGACGCCATGATGATTTAAGCGGAAGTGCTTTTTTCTGAGTTCGTTCGATGTACTTCCAGTCTGAGCATGATTGGTTATGAAACTAAAGAATAGGAAAGTGAAAACGAAAAGTGTTAGTGACTTCATACCATACAAATTTATCATAAGAGACCAAAATTTGAATGGCGAATTTGCTTTTTTTTCTGTCAATTTTTCAAAATTAAAGGTCTGTGATGATTTTCGAAGTTTAGCTCTTGTGAAAGTGATTGTTTACTCACTCTTTGTGGTTTTGATAGGAACTTTCCCTAAATTCCAGCCATTATTTTTCGGAAATCTGCATAGCCAAGTATTTTGATTTTAGTTGGTTTTGGATCTTTCGAAAACGTAAGTTATGGTATTTTTAACATAAGGAAGAACTCGAGTTGATTCAATTGGCTATATAATTTTACTTTAAAATTGTTCTCAGATTTCTTGAATCGAATTGCAGTATTCCCGTTTATGTGTTATCATATAAGGACGTTAGGAATCCGTTTGCCCACTTTATGAAACAATATTTACTTTTGCTATTTACCATTCTTCTTTTTGCCAATCTTTCCCTTCGTAGTGAAACCATTCTTTTTAAGTCAGGAGAAAAAATAGAAGGTTCTGTTTTAGCCCAAGATAAGGATTCAGTGACGATTAAGCTGGCAGACGGAAATACAAAAGTGTATCCAAAGACGTCGATCCAAAAAGTTTTATATGGGCGTAAAACAGATACTGCGGCTCTCAAAAAAGAACCTCAACCTTCAGAGAAAGAAAAAAAACTGAGAGAAGAAAAGGAACTTGCTGAAAAACAAAAACAGGAAGCAGAAGAACTCAAGGCCAAAGAAGATAAACTCAAAAAAAGAGAAGAACAACTTTCAAATGCAAAACGCCATTATCTAGAAGGTTCCTTAGGAGTCGGAAGTGGAGAGAACCAGATGGAACTCCGTCCTTTCTTCCAAACCATTCAATTCGCAGGACTTCTGTTTGGAGGTGGACAAACCGAGTTACAAACTACACCTTACAAAACCAAAAATCACAGTTTTACACCTCGATTGTTTTATGCGTGGAATCGATTTACGTTTGAAATTCGCGGGACAGAAGCGAATGGAAATTATAATGTAAGTGGATTCCAAACTCTGGCTTTCGGTGGAGGCGGCGGTTCTTCTACTAGTACAGAGCGAACATCGAATGCATTATTTGGACATGGTGATACAAAGTTTCAAAAAGTATCCTCTCGGATTGGATTTACTCCTTACCCACACCCTTTCTTTGACTTTCAAATTGTAGCAGGTGTGGAACGTATTTGGACTAGATCCAATCACGAAGTGGATAGTATTGGTGCTTTCACAAGTACTGGCGTGAATCCTAATCGTATTAGTTACCGTGAATCAAGTCATTCACTCAAAGGGTATAGTGTTGGGATTGGTTATGAATGGAAATTTTGGGATCGATTCACACTGCAAGGTCAGATTTTACATTTGGATATGCAAGGACCTTCCTCATTTCAAAATAATGAGTTTAGTTTTGATGCGTCGCCATTTAAATACCGACCATTTGGGTTGGACTACCAATGGAAATCTACTGGAACAGAAGTGAATGTAAAATTTTCCACAAAGATCAAAGGTGATGTTAGTTTCTTTTTGGAAGCAAGTAATATGGTCTTAAAAAATAAATTGGGATCAGGTTATATTTCAGAAAACGATGGAGGTGGGGGGAATTCTGACCCTTCTCAAATTTTAGTGAAAGTATATGTTCCACAAATTCTCATCCCCATGTTATTGGATTCAAAGACAATCCTTACCTATGTTCAAGTTGGTGCAAATTATCGATTTAATTTTTAAACGAGACGTAAGGATATAAGCATAATTTACTACAAATCGAATACAGTTCCTTTTGAATAAAATCCAATCCTATGCAATAATTTATTGCATAGAATTGAGAAATCAAAAATCATTTCCAATAGGCTTCAAAATGAATCCCAAGAGGCAAAGATTTTTACTTCTCGTCTTCCAATTTTCTTTATTGATTCTAATTTTAAAAGATTGTAAGCCATTAGAAAATAACAATCTTTGTGATCCAAATTCAGATACCTTTAAAGAAGTACAAATTTCGAAAATCCTTACTAAGGATAACTCTCCTCTTTGTGGGAAAGATTATATTTCAAACATCATCCCTTATTCAGTTACTGGATCAATAACAGGATTGAATAGTTCTGGATTAAAACTTTCTCTCAATGGAATTGTTACTTTACCAGTTGAGAGTGGCAGTAAAAATTTTTATTTTTTGAACTTACTCACCAGCGGATCTTCGTATACAGTAAAGGTCTCAAGCCAACCTGCCGGTTTTTTATGTACGGTCACCAATGGTGATGGCATCGTTAAAAATTCTGATGTAAATTCGGTTTCCGTTACTTGTGCTCCCACATGTAATCCTTGTAATTTGTTCCTAACGATTGCTGGATACCCTCCAAACCCAGGAAGTGCAAAGAATTTTGATACTTCGTGTATGGCTGATGGGAATTATCCTGGAACTGGAAATTATAAGGCGATGGTAGTTGATGGGGTAACGAGAAACGCATCGAACACTGCCAATGTAGGTGATGGACAAATCGATTGGGTATTTGCACCGAATCGGACATATCGCCAATCAGAAGGAATTATTAGTACAACGAATTCGGCGGGATTATTCGTAACTGCCTTGTCAGTGAGATTCTCCGTCAATTCAAAGTATTGGACTGGATTAAATACCAATTGGACAACAAATACAAGTAATACTTGTGACTTGTGGCGAAGTGCAACTGGATCCTTTACGGGAGTGATGGGGCAAGGAAATTCTACATTGATTGCTGATATTACAGCTGGTTGGACACCTGATCCTTGTAATTTAAGTAATCAGCAGTTAATCTGTGTGGAACAATAATCCTTTTTTTGAATTTGCTTCGCATACTCTTTGTTAGATATTCTATAAAGTTTCATTTGATCACTTACTCCCGTTCCAATTTCCATTTTTCAGCAGATTTAAGTATTTCTTCTGCTAGGTAAGCAAGTGTTGGTCCCGATTTTTTGCGATAACAGAGATAAAATTTTCGTTCGGTGTTCCAGTCTTGGAAATTAATTTTTTTCAATTTGGAGTTAATTGAATATTCAGATAAAAATCCAATCCCGAGTCCTGCTTCTAATGATTGAATCACAGATTCCACACTCCTAAGTTCCATGGCGATGTTTGGACCAAAATCTTTTGAAAACGATTTAATTTTTTTTTCGACAGCTTTTCTCAGGGCTGATCCTGGGTGGAAACATACAAAAGGTTGTTTTTTTATATCCTCAATTTTGATTTTTGTTTTTTGAAAGATCGGATGGTCTTTTGCGGCAACAGGATAGATTTTGTCAGATAAAAATTCCAATACATTCAAACTCGGTTCAGAAATAGGTCCTGTTAAGATACCAAGATCAACTTCGCCCTTTAATACTGCGTTCTTTGTTTCAGAAGCATCTCCTTCTCGAACAGAAAGAGAAAGCCCAGGTCTTTTTTTTAAAATATCTTTTAGGATTTGAGGTAAGATCCAAGCGGATACTGTTCCACCTGCTGAAATAGAAAAGTTACCTTTTAATTCATTTTCTTTTGAAAACGCATTTTGGATTTCTTCCCACAACTCTTTCATCCTAACTGAATATTGATAAAACCTTTCCCCTTCATGTGTGAGTCGAACCGACCTTCCTCCTCTTTCCAATACAGTGATCCCCAATTCCTTTTCAAGAAGGAACATTTGTTTGGAGAGTGCTGGTTGTGTTAATCCCAATCGACTTGCTGCTTTTTGAAATGTTCCTGATTCTGCGATTTCTAGAAAGTAAGTAATCTGTCTGAATTCCATAATTATCATATAACTTATAGTTATAGAATTTATAAAACCAATTTATTTGCATTATGCTGATAATTTTGATATCGTATTTACCAAGAGGAAAATATGGCACAAACTCTATACGACAAAATTTGGGAAAACCATCGGATCATAGAAAGTTCTGATTCTGAAACAATATTATACGTGGATAGGCATATCCTTCACGAGGTGACATCCGCCCAAGCATTTGAAGGGTTAAGAACTAAAAATCGGAATGTAAGAAGGAAAGATCTTTGTTTTGGAGTTGTGGATCACAATGTTTCCACAAGAGATCGAAAAAACAGAGATGCTGCAGGTCCAGTCTCACGTTTGCAAATTGATACAATGGAGAAAAACTGCAAAGAGTTTGGAATTCAATTGTATGGTCCAGAGGATCCCAATCAAGGGATTGTTCACGTTGTTGGTCCAGAGATAGGTTTTACAATCCCAGGTTCAGTCATTGTATGCGGGGATTCTCACACAGCAACCCATGGTGCTTTTGGAGCCTTAGCATTTGGAATTGGTACAAGTGAAGTGGAACATGTTCTCGCGACACAAACCTTAAAACAGACAAAAACCAAATCAATGTTAGTTCGATTTATTGGAAGACCAGGATTTGGGATTACGGCAAAAGATATTATCCTTGCACTCATTGCAAAAATTGGAACATCCGGAGGAAGAGGATACACGATAGAATATTCAGGAGAATGGATTGAATCATTGTCTATGGAAGCTCGGATGACTTTATGTAATATGAGTATCGAAGCTGGTGCTCGGGCGAGTCTGATTGCACCAGACAAGATTACATTTGAATATTTAAGAGATAAAAAACTTATTCCTAAAGGGGAAAGTTTTTTAAAAGCAGTCGAATATTGGAAAACATTTTTTTCAGATGTCGACGCAATTTTTGACCAAGAGATTGAGTTGGATATTTCGAAAATTGAACCACAAGTCACTTGGGGGACAAATCCATCACAGACTTTACCTATCAGTGCGGTCATTCCAAATCCTGAAGAGATAGAAGATAACAAGAAAAAAGAATCTGCAAAAAATGCTTTGGTGTATATGGATTTAAAACCTGGAACTCCCATTTCTGAAATTAACATCGATAAGGTGTTTATTGGATCTTGTACGAATGGTAGAATTGAAGACTTACGATCTGCTGCTGAAGTGGCGATGGGGAAAAAAGTTCATCCGAGTGTACAAGCTCTTGTGGTCCCTGGATCTCGTGGAGTCAAACGCCAAGCAGAACGAGAAGGTTTGGACAAAATCTTTTTAGAAGCAGGATTTGAATGGAGAGAACCTGGTTGTTCCTTATGCCTTGCCATGAATGACGATGTTTTACAACCAGGAGAAAGATGTGCCTCTACTTCTAATCGAAACTTTGAAGGAAGGCAAGGAAGAGGAGGTAGGACACATTTAGTGAGTCCTTCAATGGCAGCTGCAGCAGCAATCACTGGAAAGTTAACAGATGTAAGGAGATTCGCATGAAAACAAATCATTGGACTATCCATTCAGGTGTGGTTGTATCCATTCCAAGAGAGGACATTGACACAGACCAAATCCTTCCTAAACAATTTATGAAGTTAATCGATAAAAATGGTTTTGGAAATCATTTATTCCACGATTGGCGGTATTTAGATTTTGAAGGAAAGGTGTTGAATCCAGAATTTGTTTTGAACCAAGAGGGATATTCACATGCAAGTATTCTCATTGCCGGAAAAAATTTTGGATGTGGTTCGAGTCGGGAACATGCACCTTGGGCACTCGCCGATTTTGGATTCAAAGTGATTATTGCTCCCTCTTTTGCAGATATATTTTCGATCAATGCTGCCAAAAATGGAATCGCACTCGTTCGATTGCCAGAAGGAGATATTCAAACTTTACAAGAATGGGTTTCCAAACAAGGAGTTGTAGAGATCCAAATTGATTTAGAAAGATTGGAAGTGAAAACTTTAGAACATACCTTTCCATTCCAATTGGATTCCGCATCCGTCAATCGGATCCGCAATGGTTGGGACGACATCGATATCACTTTGAAACATACAAATGAGATTCTGGAATTTGAAACAAGACAAAGGATGGAACGATCATTTTTAGAAGTGTGTTGGTGAATTCATTCTTCTATATAGGAATTGAGTTACAAGAGACTACCATGCGAGAAGGATAGAAAGGGCGCGACAGCGGTCGCATTTTGCGACCGAAGCCCTGGATAGCCTGACCCCGATCAACGAATCGTCACAAGAAACACGAAACCAATGCAGTTTGAAGGACCGTGCTCGGGGCTCGCCCGGAAGAAGAGGCTTGTTATGAGACATAATGTTGCTGTGAATCTAAAATCCCCCTCCCGAGTTAGGGTGGAGGGGAGTGGCTCGTGGGCAGGTGGCGCTTCCCCCTTTATCACACCCACCTCATTTGCAAAGAAAGAACCCAGTGGCTAACATTTTTTTGCTAGAATGTTCATGTTTTTGTTCCCCAAGGTGGGAATGTGTGGGAAAAGATGAATACTTACCCAAATAGATAACTATTTGGATTGCCAGGCGGGTTTGATTTGAAAAGTTAGCCAAATGGATAACAATAGCTCTAAAAACCTGCTCCTTTACTACCACCTGCTCGCTTCCTTTTGCCACAAGGTCCTCATTGCAATGTATGAAAATGGAACGGAATTCAAACCAAGGTTCGTAGACCTATCCGAGGAAGAATCGAGATCAGAATTATTTGCCTATTGGCCTGTCGGGAAAATTCCATTATTACGGGATCGGATGCAGAATCAAATCATCCCTGAAACAAGTGTCATCATTGAATACATTTGCGAATACTATCCAGGGACAGCCAATTTACTACCATCTGAACCACAAAAAGCCATTGAAGTCAGGCTTTGGGACCGATTTTTTGATTTGTACATCAGTGATTCTGTTCAAAAAATTGTTTTGGATCGCATTCGACTTGAAGGACAAAAAGATCCATTTGGTGTGGAACGAGCATATGAACGTTTGTCTGTCGCCTATGGTATGTTAGAAAAACAATTGGATGCAAAAAAATATATTGTTTCCGATACTTTTACCATGGCAGATTGTGCTGCAGTACCTGCTTTGTTTTATGCAGATACTCTTTTGAGTTTTCAAAAGGATTACCCAAAGCTAACCAATTATTTTGAAAGATTGTTAGAAAAAAGTTCCGTAAAGCGGACATTAGACGAAGCAGAACCTTTTTTCCATATGTATCCATTTTTTGATCAAATTCCAAAAAGATTTTTGAAAGAAAAAAAGTAAGGACTTTATTTCTGGTTTTTAGACACTGAATTGATTCCATTATGAAACTGACCGATCCTGGACTAGACCAAATTTTTCATGCACTCGCTGATCCGAGTCGTTTGCAAATGGTAGAACGATTGAGTTTGGGCTCTGCTTCCGTTAAGGAATTAGCTGAACCATTGGATATGGCGTTACCTTCAGTATTAAAACATTTAAAAGTTTTAGAAAATGGTGGATTAGTGCATTCCAATAAATCAGGCAGAGTTCGAACATACGAATTAAATTTTTCTAAATTGAGTGGCATCAATGCATGGTTAGATGAAAGGAAGTCTGCTTGGAATCGTAGTTTTGATCGATTGAGCCAATTTTTAATTGAAACGTCAGAAGAAAACTCGGATGGAGTATAAAAAAACCAAATGGTAGTCAACAATACATCTTTTACGATTGAAAGAATTTTACCTGCTTCAAGAGAAAAAGTTTTTGCAGCTTGGGCAAACCCAGAGTCAAAACGTAGATGGTTTTCATGTCATGATGATTGGAAAACTGTAGAGTTCAGTATGGATTTTAAAGTGGGTGGAAAAGAATCTAATTTAGTCATCACACCTTCTGGAAATAGACATGTTTTTGATGCTACTTATTATGATATCATTCCAAATGAAAGAATTGTGTATGCATTTGGTATGTATATGAATGATATCCGAATTTCCGTTTCTTTGGTTACTGTCATTTTTGATACGTTAATAGAGGGTAGAACGAAAATGTCATTTACCGAACAAATTGTACTCTTGGGAAAAGTTTCCGATGAAGGAGTCCAAAAAATCGAAATTGAAGGTAGAATCGAAGGGACAAATGCTGGTTTTGACAGACTCGTTAAAGAATTTTCGTAATGTTTAATACCAGTTCTGTTGTTACCAATTTATAAAATCCACTCTATCTGATGAGGTGATCAAAGATTTTTCTCAGAATAAACTTGGTTTCTACCTTTTCGTTTTGCTTCGTATAAATATTCATCTGCAAGATTGATGGCAGATTCTGGATTCGTATTTTGGTCCCTAAGGATGGAGATCCCTACACTAGTAGAACATTGGAGTTCCTTACCTTTCATCGGTATCTTTAAGGAATGGAATGTGCTTCTGATTTTTTCAGCGGTGGCAATGGCTCCATCCAAATCGGTATTGGGTAATAACACCAAAAATTCTTCGCCACCCCATCTCGCAGGAAAGTCTTGTTTTCGTAAGGACGTTTTTAAGACACTTGCAAATTCAATGAGTACTAAGTCTCCGATTTCATGTCCATATGTATCATTGATGGATTTGAAGAGATCTAAATCAAACAAAAGGAATGCAATGGGATAGGGTGATGTGCTACGGTGTTGCCTTGCCATTTCAATTTCTAAATTGGAAAAAAAAGATCTCCGATTTGAAATTCCTGTTAGTGGATCGGTCATCGCAATTGCTAATAATTTTTCGTTCACATCCGTTAATGAAGAGAACAACTTTGAAACGATTTGATTTACTATGAATGCACTTCCACCAAGTAATAACGACGAAATAAAGATACTGAGTAATGTAGGTTTTACAGGTGGCATTAAGATATTTACGAGTGGTATAACATCATAGTACACAAAAAAACCCATTGCACTAAATAACACAGTTGCTAAAAAGGCATTGTAAACGCCATAATTTCGATCAAGAGACATACTGCTAAGGGCAATTGAGCCAAGGTAACCTAGTATAAAAAAAGAAGTGATATGCCCTGTACCATAAGCAAGGACAGTGAGCCATATCAAATCGAAAGTTGCTGGAACGTAACCACTCCACCAAACATCTTTTTCTACTAAGATGTCGAAGTGGATGAGTAAAAACCAAATCACTGAAAAAACTAAATGTACTGAACCAATCGCAACAATCCAAGGTAATTGGAAGTGGTAAAAAACCAATACCATGACAAGGGTATAGATACACCTCGCTATATTTGCTGTTTGGAATTTTTCGGATCCAGAGTTTGTTTGGGAACTCACTCTAAGGTTTAAATGTTCTGTGTTCGATTTCATTGAGGATTGGTTCTATCTATAAATGATTGTGTATACTAGGGACAAGTCCTGAGAAAAAGGAAGGGAATCAAAAAAGGTAAGGGACTTCACCATGACGACGTCTCAAATAAATTGTCTTTTTGCTCTACGTCAATGAAATTAAATTCGTATGGAACTTGGTTATTTCTTTTTGTCTGACTCTACATACGAAACACCGATTTCATTTTATCTTTCAGATCTTCATTTGTATTCTGAAAAAAACTTGAGACAGTTCCTTAATGGCAAGAAATTTCTTTCATTTGACAAATTAACGATCTAGGTTGGAATCATTCTATCTAGAGGGTTTGGATTGGAAATTCGAGGAAACCAATATTATAAATACGTAATTCTCCTTGTATCGTTACTGATCCTGAATTGCCAACTCCCAAAACTTGGGAATGGTTGTGATCCTAACTCAGAATCCTTCCGCGATTTTTATCTAGCACGGATCCTTACTGATGATGACCGAGAGTTTTGTGGTTCACGAGCTCCCAATAAATCAATCTGTGATATGGACCCACTTTCCATCATCCAACCTCGACGTTGGAAGTATGTGGCGGAAGAACTTAAAAAACAAGCTGCATTAGGTACTGACGGAGTGAGTTTTCAAACATTCACCCAACCGGAAACTGGTTTAGCAAAATGGCTTGGTGGTGTTCTCTCGAACCAAGAGTTGGTGTATTCTCTTCCTTACAATCGTTCCGATCTTCTCGTCATTGATCCAACACAAAATTCCTCTAGCAATGTGAATACAACATCGACTGGATCGGCACAATGGGAAGGGGGAGTTCTCGCACCAAATGGTAAAATTTATGGAATTCCAAGGGATGCAAACCAAATCCTTGTTTTTAATCCACTCACAAATCAAAGTTATTTTTTAAATTCCCCACTAACAGGTGTTGGTAAGTGGCGTGGTGGTGTGCTTGCTCCGAACGGTCTCATTTATGGAATTCCCAATTCGGCAAATCAAATTTTAGTCATAGACCCACAAACTGATTTGATTCGAACGATTCCTTCTCCTGTGTCATTATCAAATATGTGGGAAGGGGGAGTGCTTGCTCCCAATGGAAAAATTTATGCATTCCCTGTTGATATCGATTCTATTTTTGTATTGGATCCTTATTCGGAAAGAACGTATACAATCCCATCACCTAAAACTGGGTTAGGAAAGTGGAGGCATTCGGTTGTTACATCTGATGGTATGTTAGTTGGTATTCCCTCCAACGATTCAGATTTTATCTTTTTAGACCCTTCTAACGATTCCGTATCTTTACGTGTTTCTCCAGTCGGAGGGACAGGAAAATGGAGGGGTGGAATTTTTTCTGCAGATGGTAGGATAATCGCAATTCCTGCTGATATCACAGATATACTTGCGATAGATCCTGTCAGTTTTGCTTATACAACACATAATACTGGTATTGGAAGTGGAAATAAATGGGGAGATGGTGTTTTAACACCTAACGGAAAGATAGTGGCTGTGCCACATACGTATGATTCAATCCTAACGATTAATACTGGTTCTAGAGGAAAAATTTGTAAAAATCTTCTCCTTAGTTCGTATTGGAATGTATATTAATATACTAAAAAAAAGAACGATCTAAATTTCAATTGACTTTGTTCTTTTTTCACACTATGAATAGTCATGCGATGGAAGGCCTCTCAATTTTGGAAAAACGCATCGCCAAATGAGCTTTTATCATTTTTTTCCTCCATTGATAAAGGGGAAGATCTTAAATCATTAGCAGAACACATGTTATCAGATCCTGAGTTCTGTGACTTAGTATTTGAATATTTATGGCTGTTACGCACAGAGGATGCAACAAAACAATTCTTAAACGATCCCAACATAACTCCAGAACTATTGATGAGATTTATTTATTTTGGATATGGAAAACAGTTTTTATTGGATCATTTTGATTCGAATGCATATTTTTTGCAAATTCGAGGTATGTTTGATTCTGCTCAAAGTTTAAGAATTTTATCTCTTGGTGAAGAGATGGATCGTGATCCCACTTTAAAAATTCATCTACTTTCCAATTTGGATCCTCAAACATGGGAAGCATACTTTGATCTCTTGGAAGAAAAAAATATGACAATGCAAACCTTGCTTGGTATATTTTCAAACTTAAGAGAAAACGAAATACGCAAAATATTATTAAACAGTCATACTTTGTATTATTACTTAAGAATGATGATGGTTTCTGGAAATCAAAAACATGAGGAAATCAGTGAAAAGGAAATTGAAAACAGAAAACGACTTGAAACCATATTAAGTTCCATTCATGTTTGGGAAACTTTTTGTCAGGAAATAAAAGATAAGTATGATTTGCAAAAAGAAATCAATTTAACTCCCAAGGAAAGAAATTCCAATCGTATGTCTCTCGTCTTAAAAGAACTCACTAAAATACCAACTGCAGAACGAAACGATGTATTGGTGTATTTAAAGGGTAATGGTGTTGTCCTTGATTCATGGGAAGAAACAACATTACAATCAGCTCTATTAAATTATGATCGAGTGGGAAAATATTTTTAATCTCTTCCGTAAGCAAATTTAATAGGAATGAATTTGTATCCTATTGTCTGAATTATAACTCCAAGGTAAAACCAACATTGACTTGTCGGAATGGCCCTGGTTGGATTCCTGTAGGTAATCTTCCAGATACATATTGTTTATCTTGAATGTTTTTTGCGTTGATGAAGACCGACCATTTATCGGGAGATCGATACCCAAAACTTGTATTCCATAGTTCGACTTTAGGAATGATTCCTTTATTGCCATCTTCCGACTCATCTTTTGTGTTTAGTAGATCTGAATATTGTTTTCCAATGTATTGGTATTCTAAACGACCATAATATCCTTGTGGTGACGAAACAGAAATTGCTGTTGTAATCGTTTCTTTGGGAACATAGGGCAAATAGTTTCCGGTTGTATCACTTGAAATGAATTGGTAGTTATTGACTGTATAAGCTGGTAATATCTCTATCAATTCTCGGCCATCACTTGTTTGGGATACTGGGAAAGGATTAAAACTTCTTGATTTTGCTTCAATACGAGAATAGATCAGCTCAATGGGAACTCTCCATTCTGATTTTTGCATTTTTGCTGGATCCCAAACGACAACAGCCTCTCCACCAGTATGTGTCGAATAACCAGTGTTTGCAGGTCGTATTCCATTTTCACCACCAACTTCGTTCACATTGATGATTTGATCACGAAAATACATTTTATATCCAACTAGCTCTGTATAAAGATAAGAAGTTAAATCACCTCGTATACCGGATTCGTAATTTGTAGAAGTTTCTGGTTTGAGTCGATAGTCATTCCCTTGTGGGCTAAAGGAAGTACCAAAGGTAGGTGGAGAAAATCCTTTGTGTGCACCCGAAAACCAAATGAATTTTTTTGTGATATCATATGTAATTCCAATTCCAGGAAGTATGATATGAGTTCTGGATTCACTTGAACTTCTTCTATTCACAGAAACATCATTGGGTAAAACAGCGCCTAATCTATAATCTTCTTGTGTCGCTTGCCTTCTAGTTGTAATTGCTTTTTGTCTCACTTCTTCATATCGAATCCCTGGAATCAATTTCCAGTTCTCTGATAATTGGATTCTGTCTTGGAAGTAAGAGGCAAAGGCTTCAATTTTTCTTTCTTGTCGGTTTAGATTAAAATTCGGCAGTGAAGGTTGTAGTAAATTATTAGTTAGGGATTCTTCTTGCAAACTTGCTTTGGTTAGATACCCTAATGGATCATCAGTTTTTTTAACATTCGTTTGGGTAAGATTATTTTCACCATGGAATCTGATTCCAAGGTCAGTTTCGTGTTTGATACCAAAGGTAGAAAATTTGGATTCCAGTTTTGTTTCCAATCCACCAACTAAAAAGGATTGGTCCCTGCTCGTATATGTTTCCCGCATATAGATACTGTCACCAGGTCGGTTGCCAATGATTCCTGGCGAGTAGGTCCTAAGTGTATCGGTTGGTGGATTCAAATATCCCCCTTCATCTGATTTTCCAGATAAAAAGTCTTGCCTTGCCCAATTTCTTTCCGCTTGGGAAACATATCCTCGAATGATGATGGAATGTTCATCTGTTAATTTCCAGTTATGAGAAATAACGGTTTGGCTACGATTTAATTGTTTTTCATCATATTTGGCAGGATTAATTCTTGGGTCTTTCCAAAATAAACCTTGCGACAAACCTAAGTAAGTCGACTGGGCATTTTGCATATGATAACCTAATTTGATAGTAGTACTATGGTTTTCATTCCAATCTTGGATCCATTTTACATTTCCTTCTGTAACGTCAAAATTTTGGTAATTACGAAATCCATTTCCTTGTTTTCTTAGAAGAGAAACTTCAAATGCACTGGATCCAAAACTTTTACCATAGGAATTATAGGTGGAAAGGTATCCATTTTCACCGCCTACGTTTTTTGTATAAAAGGTTGATTCAACTGGTGGACGTTTGGTGACAAAATTCACAATTCCACCAATCGTATTTGGTCCAAATAATATGGAACCAGATCCTTTGATCACTTCAATTCGTTCCATTCTTTCAATAGAGGGTGAATAATAACTTTCAGGTTGTCCATATGGAGAAAGTGATGTGAGAATCCCATCTTCAAGGATTAAAGTTTTCCTTGATTCTTCATTACTTACTCCTCTAAAACCAATATTAGGTGTGAGTCCTGCAGCATCCTGGAACCGAACACTTGCTCCAGGAGCTCTCCGTAAAGCTTCCATTGGATCAGTTGGTGATGCTTCTTGTAGATATTTATTATCTAGAATATAGGCTGAACCTGGGATTTTTTTTAGGTCTTCTTTTTTGTTACCAATGACATGGATTCCTTCGTTTTTTTGAGGAGCTGTTTCTTTCTCTTCTGTACTAGATTGTGTGTAAATGTTATGACTAAGAAAGAAAAAGAGGATAACAAATAATAGAAAACGGAATCGGAAAGTATTCATCGATTGAGTCCTTTTAATGGTAAAAAATTTGGTTCGATTTTCGTTATATCTAAATTTGGAGCAAACAAAGGTTTTGCTTGTTTGCCGTTCAATGAGACATTGGATTGTACATAGACTGGTATGTCTCTTTGGCCTGTCTCGAGCGCCAGTTTTGATTGGATGTGTTTGGCATATTGAATGATGTGTTCGGGTTGAATCACCATCATTCTGTATTGGTATTCTGTTAGTTCGTTTCTTGGATCAATGGTTTTTCCTTGGGCAAAAAAGAGAGCTTCTCCTACTTTATCAGCTACCATCACTTGCCATGAAAATTTAATTCCTTCTTCAGTCCAAATTACCTGACCAGGATAAAATATATGGCGAAAAGGAATCAAAACTTGGAATAAGAGAAAAACAACGAGAATCCATTCAGTTATAAATAAACGACTGTTTGATGAAATTTCATCCAATTTGTTTTCCAACTGAACTTGTCTATCATTCTGATTTAAAATTCCGTTCCATATTTGTTTTGGCCAGTTAGGTGGAAAAAAAATGAGCGAGGATAAACTCATCACAATTGGGAAAACGCCTATCGGAAACAAAAATGAAGTAAACGTATGAAAGAGAAGGACTACACTCCATGTTACCAATCGATACCGGCTGAAAGCTAATAAAAAAGGAATCGATAGATCAAAGAGGATTCCAATCCAGGAGAAAACATATGCGGTAACTGGTAATCCAAGAATTGGATCGAGCCAAGGTAGTTTCCCTTCCGATTGGTACAACCATAATTTTAATGGTAAGGCTTCCCACATCCAATCAGGTTGTAGTTTAGCAATTCCACCGAAAAAATAGACCAATCCAATTTGTAATCGGAATGCGTATACCCATAGTTTGGTGATTGGCATTGGAGTTTGGATCCAATTTTGAATTCCGAAAATTGGTGTATCGTATTTTGAGATCGGCGATAACCAGAGTAAAAAACCAAGAATTGATACCAGATAATAATGATTCAGGTAAATGGTCGCATCTGAAAAATGGAACCAAGTGAAACCGATTGTAAAAACCAAAAGATTTGTTCGAACAAAATAACCAAATAAAATACCAATCGAACTCAAGAGCAAAATGATAAATAATAGGTATGTAAAAGTTGGAGGTAAATTTGGAACCCATCCCCAACCAAAATGTTTGAAGAAAAAAGTTGGTTGGATTAGGTATGTATGGATCCATCCAAAATAAAAATACCGAATGATGATGATGGTAGTTGCAAGCCCGTAACCAAAACGAAAGAAATGTAAGGATAATGAGGAGACGGGTTGATTAAGATATTTAATCACCGTCATTTGTACTGGCCCCAATGGTTCCGCCAAGAGAACTGATTAATTCTGTACTGATAATCACTCGGAGTTTTTTGAATTCACCTAACATTGCTTCTACATCTTGGTTTCCGTTTGTGATTGCATTTTGGAACGTTCCATACTTTGTTTTGAGGGAATTAACAGATGAAATTGTTGTTTTAATTTGATCTTGTAATCTTGGGACGATGGATTCATTTCTAATATCTAAAAATCGATAAAGTCCCACATCTCCTAAATCAGAAATACCTTGTAAGTTTTGGATGAGTGAGTCAAAAGATAAATTTGCATAGGGAGTTTCGACTTTTGTAATATCTTTCACACCTAGATTGGATGCACGTAATCCGGACGGTTCAGCAATTTTGATATCGATCATTGTATTGCAGAAAAAAACCAATTGGTTTGTAATTTCCGTTAAACCGTCTTTTGTATTTGGATATTCAACACTTCCTTTTCCCGCACTTGTGAAGGAATTATAAAAGGAAGATGATCTCGATTGATCCCAATGATATAGTAATAATCCTGATTGTGTTTTGATATCTTGGATGAGTTTTGTTAGGTATGTTTTTCGATTTGTATCGGCAAAAGCTGTATTGGTAGTTGTTGCATTGTCTTTGAAGAGTAGGTATTCTACTGCATCCATACCATCCACTCTTAATCCCGTTGGTGCTAGATTAGAAGTGATTTTGGATTCTATCGAAGTTGGGTCAATCGGATAGGATCTTGTAAAACTATCTAAGTATAAATATACATTATAAGGAATAGAAGCAGGTCCAAAATATGCCCATTCAATTTGCCGATATGCTAAATCTGCTTCTATCCAAGCATTTCTTAGATTTGTAAGGTTTGTCACATCGGTTGTAGTTACATATGTATTGGCTGCAGTCTGAAGATTTGTGATTTTATTGTTTAAATTGGTATACTTAGGAAGGATTAGGTTATTCGAAATGTCAAGTAACAAACTGGAAGTTGAATAATTTCGAAAGTAAGTATCAACAAGTCCTAATATTTGGGAATTGTCTGAGGATTGGCCAGGTTTTGGACCACAACTAATCAAAAGTATGTAGAAACTATAGAATAAAATTTTTGATAAAATACTATTTTGTTTCATAATGATTTTAGAAATGAAATTAATTTGGTTCTCTGGTCTTTTGATAATGACTTAAAATTATTTTTGGTTTGTTCGGCTTCGCCACCATGCCAAAGAATCGCTTCTTGGATTCCTCTTGCCCTTCCGTCATGTAACAGAAGTTCATGTCCATTGACCCTTTCAATGAGTCCCAATCCCCATAAAGGTGTAGTTCTCCATTCATTTCCGTTTGCTTTAAAATCAGATCGAAAATCGCTAAGTCCATCACCCATATCATGGATGAGTAAATCCGTATAGGGACGAATCTCTTGGTTTGCAATTTCAGGGATAGGGTGGTCGCCTGTTTTGATTCTTGGGATATGACAAGATGCACATCCTATTTGAATGAAAATTTCTTTTCCTCTTCTCACATCTTCAGTTTTCCATCCCCTTCGTCCAGGTACACTAACTAAACTAGTATAGAATGTAACTCTCGCTAATCGATCATTTGAAATTTCTGGATTTGTTCCGTTCCCAGTGGGACTAGAAGAACATAAGGATTGTCCTGTCGCACAATTTTCTGTTGGAAAAACGGAAGTAGTGAGTCCCATGTCACCAAGAAAGGCACTTGCATTTTGGTGGTTTAAATTCGGTTGGTTTGCTTTCCAACCAAATCTTCCTAAGAAGGTTTTTGCTTGTGAGGTATCCCATACAATATTGGGTCTACCTGAAATCCCATCACCATTTGTATCCAATTCATCAGCAAACGATCGTATGGTGGCCTCTGGAATTGCTTCCAATAAACCTAGTCCGGGCATCATAGGAGCAGTTCTTGGTGAGATGAAATAGGATCCAGAAGCATTGTTTGTTGGGTGGTAAGGTTGGCCAGGATTTGTGACATTGATTTGTGTGGCACCACCTCCCACATTCCATGTGATTGCATAATTTGGTTTCCTTAAAGAGTAGGTTTCTCCATCGGGAAAGTTGCCTGGTTCTTCTGTATAGGTAATCGTAACAATTCCTTCTTTTGGAATTTGTGTGCCAGTCCCATATTCGGTAATCCCTTCTGTATTTAATTGTGTTCCGAAATTTGTCATGGCAAGAGGTCCCCCAGTTGTTGGGTTATTTCCTGGAACACTCAAACGAATTAACATAGAGGATAAACTTGTTCCGTCCGCAGGGGGACGACCTCGTCCATCTTTGACATGGCAACTTTGGCAAGACCTGTTATTAAAAACGGGTCCAAGTCCAGCAACAGAAGAATTACCTGCTGGTAACCAAGTCCGATTAAAGTTAGCATTTCCATCTTGGAAATCAATGGACCTTTTTGAATCTAGAACATTCGCAGCTTCTAGATCAAATGCGGATTCTGTTGAATCGAATGTTGTTGTTTCTCCACCACTGTATTGTTCACAAGGGTCATTCAATGAATCTCCTGAAGAACAGGAAGTAGCGGATAAAACTGCCAAAAGTAAAACTGAGTTTTTTTCATCATCATTTGCATGAGTTTTGCAATTCCCAAATGCAATTGATATTAGAACAAGGATAAGGTGGATGTATTTCATTTTTTTCTTTTTATTGGATCACAAGACCATCATCGCCGATGGAAACTCCGAAACTCGCAGCGGTTCTTTGCATTGACTTTGCGATTTCCTGTACGGCTGGTTGGATTTGATATCGAAAGAGTTGGTAATCTGCATTTTCAGTAGCAGAACCTGAAGCATTGACAGTTGCGATCATTCGATCAAATCGGCTGGAGATAAGGTTGCCACTGCAGGTTTGGTTGAGGGAAGTATCTTCCACAAATTCATTCAAACAGAATTGTTCAGCAGTTGAAATCCTTTCTTTGATATAATTTGTTTCTTTGCCTAAAAGATTTTTCAGTCCATACCCTGTGATGGTCTTGGAACCAGTGTAGGTTCCGTTAAAGATATTTTCCAAACCTTTTGCATCATAATAAAAGTCAGCTTTTGTATTGTCGGAAAAACAAGAATGTTCCTCTTCCTGGTCTCCACCAAAAACACCAGTCATTCTTTCTCCTCCCCATTCACCACCTGCAAACTTGGCAATCCCTCTTAGGATATTTTCAAAAGAGGTGGAACTTGTTTTGAATTTTTGAACATAGGAACCTGTGATTGAAGGATCCCATGCATTTTTAATGAGCAGTAAATGTGATTCTAATATTTCAGTGGCATACATTAAATAAGCGGAACGTTTTGCTTGCGCACTTCCTGATCCATTCGCAGTCGTAAAGTTCGTTTGTGTGATGGTGGTTCCTGGTGTTGAGTTATTTGGTGCATCAACTCCCCATAAGATGTATTCAATGGCATGCCAACCAACGGATATATTTTTCGCAGTATCTCCATCTGGGCAAGTTCCTCCAGAACAGTCACCTTGGTTTTTGTCGATTAATCCTTGTTTTGTGACAGTTCCTGCTAACACAACTGTATCAATGTAACCTTCATCTAATGGCCAGGAATTCATCAATGGTTCTAGTTCCACACCACCTGTAAGATTTGGATTATCTACTGGTCCTTGGCTAAAACGGAAAATTTCTGCTTGTAAGTAACTCCTCCTTGCTTTTCTCCAAAGGGTTCTGATTTCATTCAGTTCGGAAAGAGTAGGTGAGGCTTTTTGCGTAAAAGTAGTTACCTTTTCTCGCATCAATACAACGTCCGCATACGCATCGCTATAGTTTTGGAAGGCAATTTGTGAATAGGTTTCTAAAAAGGCAGTTTGGTTTCCACCCGCACTAACAAGTGCTAAGGAAGCAAGTAGGGAAGTTTCGTTATTTTCTTGTTTGGTGCATCCTATCGTGGATATCCCAAGTATTAGTACGATGGTAAAAATTCGCATCCAGAACATCGGCAGTTTATCTCCCTTGCGAATGAGATTTAATCTCATTGTCAATTAAACAAGGTTCTCTAGGTGGGTCCCTCCCGTAAATGAAAAAATGGAACCAAATGTAGTGGGATTTATTATGAACTTAGTTCAAAAAATTGCAATGGTTCGGAAATAAATTATTTGACGCTCGTTCAAAAAGACACCAAATTGTCTCAATTGTTTAAAATATGTTGAAAATGTTCCGATTGGGAGGAAATATGAAGACAAATAAAGCATTCAGTTTGGTGCTCGCTTTGTTTCTGGCAGGATCTTTATCTGCACAAACACAAGGTGAAATGTTCCAAAGAGTTGGGGTCGTAGGTGATTCCTTAAGCCAAGGGTTCTTTGGTGTTACCGTAGAGAAAAAAACACAAGACTGGGCGTATCCCGTTCTTGTCTCAAAACAAGCAGGAGCATCTGTTTCTTATAATGTTTTAAAAGGACCTTTCGTAAACTTAGAAGATGTCCTTAAGTGGGACTGTGGGATTTTTTGTATTGCAGAAAGTATCATCGGTGGAAACAAATCTACCGTTTCCTTGCCATCACATGCAGGTATCACAGGCGCAGAGTATACAACACTATTAAAAACATCTGGTAAATGTGAAGATATCACAGCTACGAAACAAGCAAAAGAATGGTACTGGGCAAAGTGGTATTGGTATACTTACCGTTGGGTGACTGTTGCTGATTGCAAAGAACCAGACAAATTCCACAGATTTGGTTTACGTGATGCAGGAACACAAGCACAAGTGATGGAAAAAGTAAAACCAACTTTCTTATTTGGTTCTGCTGGAGCAAACCACGTACTCTGTACTGCACTCCATACATCTACTGATTGTTTAGACGAAGCTCGTTTCAAAAGAGACATTCGTGAATTTTTCAGAAGAATGGCAGCTATGGGAAGTTTAAAAGGTGGGGTTTTATTTACTGTTCCTAATGTAACAGCAATTGCTTTCCTTGAACCTTATAGAGATCCAAGTGGCAGAGCAAATTACTCTGGACTCAAAGCATTTTTTAGAAACTCTGTATCAAATCCGAACCAAGTTTTAGATGCAAATGAAATCGGAACGATTTCCAACTTCTTAAATATGTTGAACAACGAAATCAAAGCTCAGGCTGCTACAATGCGTTTTGCGGTTGCTGACTTACGAGTGATTTTTGATGACCTAAAAGAAAACGGAAGACCGATTCGTAGTGCTTCAGGTTGGTCACCAGGAAATGCACGAGCAAACTGGCCACTTCCTAACCAACCAGGTGTTTTTGGTTTAGATGGAGTTCACCCAAATATGTATGGTCACTCATTATTCGCAAACGAGTTGATTAAAGCAATTAACACTCGTTATGGATATTCAATTCCGCAAGTAAGTGAATATACTGCTTGGTATTACGATACATTAAATCGAAATCCAGTTGATTTGAAAAAATTCTTAACAGAGAATATTTTCGGTCAGGCAATTTCTTGGGTAGTATCTATCTTTACATAAGGTGTTAACGATGAGTAAACGGTTTATAGGAATTCTTTCGGTCTGTGGTTTTTTCTTAGCTTTGTTTGTTTTTTCGATATGGAAGTTCACTTCTGATAAAACAAAACAAGATACAGTTGTGTCAAATTCCGATTTTGGCAGTTCAGAAAAACACGCAAATTCGTTGTTTGATGATCCAGAATTTGCGGATGCTCCCAATCCTGAAGAATTGGAATTAGCACAAGCGGAAGTACTATGGCCGTTTGCTCTCGAAAAAAAACCAAACCGTAAGGAAGAGATTAAGGAGGAGTGGAGAGATTTTGCGGCGAAATACCCAAATAATTTCTACATTCCTCGTGAAATTCGTGCTCCTCTCACTGAAAAACAAGAGAAAGAACAACTCGATATGTTGGATTCTTTTACTGCTATGGATGCGAGTTTTTCAGCGAGCCAATCAAAGGAAAAGTGGGCAGACAAACCTTCGAGTGAAGAGCCGAATGCGGGAGAACGTCCTACGCCTAAAGCGCAAAAAGCTTACTTTGATTTTAAAATCAATGAGTTAGAGTCACGTATCCAAATGGTTGAATATTGGCTCGAAAACAAAAAACCGGATAGTGAAGTCAAAGGTTCTGCTGAGAAAGATTTACAAGTTTGGCGCAAAGAACTAGCGACGTTAAAAGAAGTTAGGAACCAAGTTCCAAATAGTTAAACATTCAAATCATTCCAAAGAATAAAGCTTCCTAGTGTTAGGAAGCTTTTTGTTTTACAATCCTCACCAAATTTAAAACCATAGATACATCCATGCAAATCTTAGAAAAATCATTCCTTTTCCTTTTCGTATTTGGCCTAAGCCTAAATTGTTTCGGTGGTCCAAACGAACCTGAAACTCAGGAGGTACTACCTGTGGAAGAAGAGATTCCGACTGAAATTCTCATGAAAACATTGGAATCTGGTTCCAATTTTGATAGAGGACAAGCAGCGATCCAACTGGGAAGCCGTGGGATCACAAAAGCAATTCCAAGTCTTCGAAAGATGTTAAATGAAAAAGATCCTGGCCTAAGGGCGGGAGCAGCCATTGCCCTTGGAGAATTAAAGGACAAAGTTTCTTCCTCTACCATTGCCAATTTGATGTGGTCCGATACAGAAAATCCAAAAGATGTTTACTTAGATGCTTTAACTCGAATGAAAGAACCTTCCGTAGTGAATCGCATTTATCCATTATTAGAAGATGATAATGCAACTCTACGATTACAAACTGTAGATGCATTGGTGCAGATTGGAAATCGATCCGTAGGTTCTCAAATTTTAACGTTGGCTTTGAAAAACAAAAACAGAGAAAAAGACAAAACCTTTGCAATGGCTCTCGGAAAATTAAATGTATCTTCCGCTGAATCGTATTTACTTGGTCTAACAAAAATCCAAGATGAAACTCCAACACTCGCAGCATCCTATTTAGCTCTCGGTAGGATTAAGGCTAAAAATGCTAGTGATGTCCTCATCAGAGCCCTTACCTTACCTTATGATAAAGGAAAGGAAAATGCTTCCATGGCACTCATTGAAATTGCTAATCCAACTGTTGTACCAAAAGTATTTGATGTTTTAAAATCAGATAATGTTGAATCTAAAATGTATGCAACTGATGTCTTATGTGCAATTCCTTCTAAAGAGGCAGCAAAACTTGCCTTTGGAATCTTAACTTCAGATGAAACGAGAAACTGGGGTTATGCGGCAAAAATCATTGGTCGCCAAAAGTACAAAGAAGGAAAAAATCGAATCGAAGAATTACTCCAAAAACCATCTACTCCGGAACGAGATAATTTTGCGGAAGCACTTGGATGGATTGGAGATCCAAGTTCTATTCCTATCCTACGCAAAGTTTTACTCTCTGGGGAAAAAGAGGGACCTTATGGTTCTGCTTGGGCACTCGGTGTTATGGGAGCAAAAGAAGCCGTACCAGATCTCATGAAAGCCTTAGACAAAGGGGATGCCAAATTGATGGGATATGCATTGGAAGCACTCGGGTCCATTGCAGATCCAAGTACCTTACCAAAACTAAAGGAACTATTATCAGACCGTCCTAAAATGGCTCCTCAAATTCTATCAACCGTTGCGCTGATACCAACCGAAGAGGCAAGGTATCTCATCGAAGATTCCACTCGCTCTAAGGATGCAGAAGTATACCGACCTGCGATGGAAGAAATTGCCAAACGAAAAGACAAAAAATCAATTCCACTCCTGATTTCATTTGTAAACGGTGATAACGCTGAAAAACGCAAATTAAGTTATTATGCGCTAACAGCCATTACTGGTCAAAAATTTAGAACGGCTAGAGAGTGGAATGTTTGGGCGAAGGCAAATCCATAATCTGGATTTGTTTTTCCTCTGTTTCTTCCAACAATGGTTCCCAATTGGGAAATGGATCATCAAAGTTTGCCCAAAAATCTGGTCCTTGATTGTACTCTTCGTCGGTTAACAAACATTTGTTGAGAGAAGATCTTATTTTTTTTTCATTCATGTCTCGACCGATAAGGACAATTTCTTGTCGTCTGTCACCCCAAGGTTCCAACCAATGGTGTTTTAGATTTTCTAGAACATCAGGGTCGTCAGGAATGTCCTCATCTCTGATACTTGCCCACCAATACCCTTCTGGTTTATATGAAGAAATGTTGCCAGCCTGTGAGTATAACACCACCCAATCCATTTTAGAGGCAAGCCATACAAATCCTTTGGCTCTAACAAGACCTTCTTTTTCAGATTCCAACCAGTCATAAAAACGTTTTGGGTGCATGGGTTTCCGATTTACATACACAAAACTTTTGATTCCATATTCTTCGGTCTCGGGAATATGTTCTCCCCTTAATTCTTTCAACCACAATGGAAATTGACTCGCTTTGTCAAAATCAAACTTGCCCGTATTGAATACTTTATTAAGAGGAATTTTTCCAAAATCTGTAGTGATGATTTCAGCTTCAGCATTGAGCGAACGTAAAATTGTGAGAAGTTTGTTTTTGTTTGATTCGGATAGGAGGCTAATTTTGTTAACAACCAAAGTATTCGAAAATTCAACTTGGTCTACCAGTAAATCAACTAAATCTCGATCATCTTCTTCACCTGCACCTAATTCTCGTTCTTTTAAGGAATCTAAACTTTCAAAGTCTTTTAAAAAATTGACAGCATCAACAACTGTGATCATGGAATCAAGTTGAACGAGGTTTGATAAACTAACTCCTGCTTCATCTTCAAAAGTAAATGTTTCAGCAATCGGTAATGGTTCTGATATTCCAGTTGATTCGATTAGTATGTAATCAAAACGATTCTCTTTTGCAAGTTTAGTAACCTCAATGAGTAGATCCTCTCGTAATGTACAGCAAATACAACCATTGGACATTTCGACGAGAGATTCGTTTGTTCGGCTGAGTGAAGCTCCATTCGCTACTAATTTGGCATCAATATTCACTTCGCTCATATCATTGACTATGACTGCAACACGTAGACCCTCTCTGTTCGAAAGAACATGGTTGAGAAGAGTTGTTTTACCTGCTCCTAAAAATCCTGATAGAACCGTAACCGGTATTCTTTGGTCCATGGGGAAACCATCCTTTTGCAATTAAGTTGCATTTAAAAAAGGAGAGTATTTTTGTCAAACACAAATGCAACTATGTTGCGAAAGGATGTCCTGAATATTAAGGGCCTAAGGTGAAGTGCAAAATCGAGAGAGAAGTAATTTTTTCACCCAGTAAAAAAATAAAGTGACCGAAAGGATAAGTTTGGTTTCCTGAAATCGACAGATTATTTCATGAAAGATTATTTTTTATCCGTTTTTAAAACCAATCCCCTAGAAATGAAGGGACTCAATGGAATTCGTGGGATCGCATTTTTTATGGTGATTTACACTCATATGTTTAGACCTTACAAACTTTTTGGATTTTATGAACCAAATGTTTGGATGGAAAATTTTTTAAACAATGGCTCCTTGTGTATGGATGCCTTTTTTGTATTAAGCGGTTATTTGATTGGCGGCCAGTTATTAAAAGAAAAAATCAAAACAAATTCAATTAATTATGGAAATTTTATCACAAAACGTGTGTTAAGAATTTTCCCTCCCTATTATATATTTTTAACCTTTCAATTTATATTTATCTACAATCTATCAAAATTTGCAACTGATGAACTTATTAAAACTGAATCGCTACAGTTAGTGAAAAAAGTGATTTGGGATTATGCTTATATGAGCGATTATTTCGCAGGAATTATGATTCATGGTTGGTCACTAAGTGTTGAAGAAAAATTCTATATTTTATTGCCCGTGTTACTTTTTTTTATTTTAAAGTTGAAACAAAAAAAACAAGTTTTGTTTTCTCTTTCTATATTGGTGATATTACCAACCATCATACGGTTGATTCAATTTTTACAGATCAGTCCCGATGAATTGGATTTTTGGAAATATTCGGTTACATTTTATTATCCATTTCATTCAAGAATGGATGGTTTGTTTCTTGGAGTTTTGCTTGCAGCGGTTCAAAGTTACTTTCCCGAAAAAATTGATCAGTTTTTGAAGAACAAAAAATCAGTATTTGTATTGGCTATGTCCTTATTAACATTAATTTCCATCATGATGTTCACATCGGAAGATAGGCCAGACTTATTTACTTGCGTCTTCCGTTTTCTTTTTGCTTCTATCGCATGGTCTATAATCTTAATTAAAACATTAGATGAAAACAGTTTGACTTATAAAGTATTGTCAGTTCGAATTTTTTCACCAGTTGCTAAATTATCTTATTGCGCTTACATTATACATTTATTGTGTTTAGGGTTTCTTTCGAAAAAATTCATTGGGTATCATAAAATTCATTATTATGAAATTTTGATTTGGACAATTCCAATTGGAGTCATTATCCTAGGTTATGCGTATTTGTATTACCTAATCACTGAAAAACCCTTTCTTGCATTACGGAATCGATTACTAAGTAATAAAATTAAGAATTAAGAGTCAACTGATGTCTTAATTTTTGTTTCCTCTATCAATTTGATAGGGGAATAAGTAAGGGAAAAAACCATGGACGAATACAAATTACAATCAGCCAAAACCATTAATACCATACGTTTTATTTTATTTGGAATTTATGTAATGGGTATATTAGGAAGTTTAGGTTCACTTCGAACCGACCAATTGGTTGTGATGGTCATTGCAACAGTCTTTTATGGGATTTTTGCCTTTACACAATTGTATTTATTTAAGCGTAATCGGAATCCTTATCCTTTTTTGTTTGTGATTGGTGATGCAATTTTAGTAGGAATTTCCACTTGGGGCCAATCACTCATCACTTTAGATTTATCAGCTGCGGCTTTAAAACTAGGCGTGAATTACACGATTTGTTTTTTTGTGATCTTGTATTCCGGGTTTTTATTTTCTTCCAAACAAACTATTATCGTTGGTGTACTTCTGATTTTCATCCATATAGGTTCTTTGGTATTTTCATACAAGATGGGGGTAAGTTTTGTAGATAGAAACGATGTCCATCATTTGCCTCATTCCTTATCTTTACCAATTGAGGTTGTCAAAATTGTTTTTTTAATCTTAGCAACTTACTTTATGAGTAAGATGGTGGGACTTCTGATCTCCATTCGCGAAGAAGCAATGGTTGGGAAAAAAGAAGCAGATTCCCATGCCAAAGTAGTATCAGCCCAAAAAGAAGCAATGGTCGAAACAGGCGAAAACTTAAACCAGTCTGTTGCTGCTTTAAAAGTGTTTACTGATGATTTGAATGGTCTTGTCCAAAACCAAGCCGCATCCATTGAAGAAATATCTGCTTCCCTTACTGAAATTGCCCAATCAACAGAAAATTCTTTTTCCTTTGTCAAAGATCAGTACCAAAGGATTGAATCCTTAAATGAAGAAAGTAAAACGTTAGAAGGAATTGTCACTTCGGTTCGTTCTGAAATTGAATTGATCTCTGGGTTAATTAAAGAGTCTTCCAAATTCAGTAATTTGGTCACACTTTCCATGGAAAATCTAAACAATGTACTCTCCGAAGTCAGTGTCAGTTTTCAAAAAGTGGAAGATGTCAATCAAATCATGAAAGAAATCGCGGACCAAACCAACTTACTTGCGTTAAATGCTTCAATTGAAGCTGCGAGGGCAGGTGAACATGGAAGGGGATTTGCAGTAGTCGCACAAGAAGTAGCCAAACTAGCGGATAATTCTGCAACCAATGCTAGTATCATTTCCAAAACCATATTGAAGTCAAAGTCAGACTTGATGAAAGGGAATTTATCTGCAAAAGAAGCAAATTCTCTTGCGAATAACCAAGAAAAGGAGATGTTAAACATCCAAGTCAAAGTCATTAGTTTTAATGAAAAAATCATCGAATTACAAAAATTAAATGCAAGGGTAGTGGATTCGCAAAAAGAATTAAAAGATATTTCTTCCCAACTGGAAACCATTGCCAAAGAACAATCCATAGGAAACCAGGAAGTGATGCGTGCTGCCCAAAACATTGAAGATGCAGTCCAAGTAGTCGCAGAGAACACAAGGGTGCTTGCTGAACACATCGAAGACATCCAGGTCCTTGCCAATCGCATCAAATGATCCTTGTTTAACACCATTAACTTAACGGATTGGACATTCGTTCAGGAATCCACCAGGGAAAATTATTTGTAATTCTTTTCACGATATTGAAACGTGAGTGAAAGTCCTTGTTAGGAGCCAATAATTGTATGATATCTAATAACTATTTTAATGATAATGATGACCTAATTGATCATTTTGATTCTCTCACACCTTGGAATGCGGTCATCGACCAATACGAACAAGGGTTCGAAGATTTTGCAGAATTCCAAAAATCAGGGAAAGAGGAACTCACCTTCGCTCCTGGTAATTACGAAGATGCAATTGAATTTTACAGATCCACACTCGAAGCAGGTGGGGACATTGCTGGAAATGACATCTCTCAAGTTGCCAAACAAATGGATGAAGAGGGACTCAAATACAAAGATGGCCAAGTTGGTTTCCCTAAACCAATGTTAGACGTCGTAGAAAAAATTAAATCTGCGGGTTTATTGCCCTATGGAATCCATAGACACTACGGTGGACTTGGATTACCATCTGTCGTTCAATCTATGTTATCTGAGTGTGTATCACGTGGTGATGGATCTCTTGCGATTACTCTTGGTTGTATGAACCTTGCAGAAACTGTGGAGCGATTTGGAACTGATGAGATGATCCATGAGTATGTTCCAAAAATGGCATCTGGTGAACTTTGTGGAGCTATGGCACTCACAGAACCTAACTATGGTTCAGATCTCCCTAATTTGCAAACAAAAGCAATTAAGGGTGAGGATGGCGTTTGGAAAATCACTGGAACCAAACGATTTATCACACATGCGTGTGGGTTTGGGAATGCACCTTCCATCATTTTAACCTTAGCACGAACTGGCACTACAACCAGTGGAGCACGAGGACTTTCCTTTTTCTTGGTTCATTCAAAAGATGTATTTGTTGCATCCATCGAAAAGAAAATGGGTCTTCATTGTTCACCTACTTGTGAAGTTGTCTTTGAAAATTCTCCAGGTATTCTGATTGGTGAAGAAGGAAAAGGACTCGTTAAGTATTCAATGGCAATGATGAACCAAGCAAGGTTAAACATTGCAGCCCAAGCGATGGGAATTGCAACAGCTGCTTATTTTGAAGGAAAAAAATATGCAGAAGAACGTGTTCAATTTGGAAAAACCATCAGTAACATCACTGCTGTGAAAAAAATGTTAGAAAGAATGGAACGTGAAGTTGCTGCAATGCGTTGTATTTTATACGAAGCTAGTTTTGCAGTCGACCAATACCGTTGGAAAGAAGAACGAGGAAAAATGAAAGGCCTTACTGAAAAGGACATCAAAAAGGATGAAACCTTCAAAAAATGGGAAAAACTAGCCTCACTCTTCACACCACTTTCCAAATACTACATTACGGAAATGGCAAACGTAGTTGCTTATGATGCCCTACAAATCCATGGCGGTTCTGGTTATACGGAAGACTATGATGTTGCAAGGTTGTATCGAGATGTGCGGATTACAAACATTTACGAAGGAACCACACAACTCCAAACAGTAGCTTGTATCGGTGGTATCGTTTCTGGTATGACAGAGACTGGAATTTACCGTGAATACTTAAAATCGGAAATGTCTGGTTTTGTTTCTTCTTCTGAATTAAACGAACTCTTCAAACAATTTGAAACTGTTGTGGCAGAATATGCTGAAATTGATTCAACACCTCTTCGTGAAGAGTTAGCATTTGAAGTGGTAGAATCTGCTGCAAGATTCCATAATAGTTTGTTACTCGAAAGAAGTATTGGAAGATCCAAAGTAGAAAGACGAAATCATAGAAAGACACTTACTGAAAGTTATATTTTAGACAGTGCAGCTATCTTGGCATCTAACCTAACTAAAATTCGTGGAAAGAAAAAAACTCCAGTCACTGCATAACCACAAACTGGATTCACCTCTACTTCCTTGTTACGCTTGTTTTGCGAAGGAAGTAGAAGATGGTATTTCTGCAAATGTTACAGACACACGATTCTCCTCTCCCTTTTCATGGAGGGGAGATTTTTTTCCTCCCATTCTTGACGATCCAATCCCCGACCACTTAGAAAAGATTTCCGATTTAGGCATCCCTCATATCTTCGATATCCACACTCATTTTTTTCCAGAAACCATTATGAAACTCATTTGGCGCTGGTTTGACAATGTGAACTGGGCAATCGGTTACCGCCTGCCGGAAATGGAAAGGGTCAACCGTTTGCACCATAATGGGATCAAACAATTTACCACCCTCAACTATGCTCATAAAAAAAATATGGCAAAATCACTGAATGATTGGACCTATCACAATTATCAAAATTGGCAAGGTGCTATACCCTTCGGAACTTTTTATCCTGAAGAAGGAGTGTACTCCTATGTTAAAGAAGCAGTTGAGGTGTATGGTTTTTTAGGTTTTAAGCTCCACTGTGAAGTTTCCAAACTCAACTTAAATGATCCAGAACTCAGCGATTGTTTTGGATATTTGGAAAAAAAAGAAATCCCGATCGTCATCCATACTGGTACGGCTCCGTTGCCTGGCGAATTTACAGGGATTCAATTTTTTAAACCATTTATCCAAACCTACCCAAAATTACATGTAATTGTCGCTCATATGGGAGCCCATGAAATATCCGCCTATGCTTCGTTACTTGATGAGTATTCCAATTTAGCTTTGGATACAACTATGGTCTTTGTAGATTTTTTAGCGACTGGAAAGGAAACCGATGTGGATGAGGCAATCCCACTTTTGGAACGTTACAAGGATCAGATTTACTTTGGATCCGATTTTCCGAATATCCCTTATAATCTAAACCATCCCATTTCCAAATTTTTGGACCTCCCCATCTCCGACAAAGCCAAACATAAAATCCTCTTCGAAAACGCTAAAAACCGATTTTTTAAATGAAACGTGGTTGCATTTGCAACAGCGTTGCAAATGATGTCCCAACAGAGGTACTTATGAATTTCTTAAAACCAATCATTGTATTTGTGGTATTTGTCTCTCTGGGCAATTGTGCGGAACTTTTCCAAGCTTCCAAAAAAGACAATAATAATGATGCGATTTTTGCTGCTCTATTGGCAAACTCTGGTTCTTGCGGTCAATCGGCACGCTCTGGAGCTGCGGGAAATGGAACGAGGTATAATTTTTTTGGTTGTTCTGGTGACGCGACAACAACCTTACTTGGCTTAGGGTTTACTGCGCAGAATGTGAGTTTTAATGGTGGCCTTTCAGGAACTAGTGATGCATCTACAATTGTCACACGTGCCAGTAGTTTATCTTCCTCTGGTGGGGAAAAAAAAGCAGGGATTGAAATTACATACGTCTTGAATTCAGGTTCGTCCACATTAAAAGCAATTTTGCCTGGAGAAACCAATTTCAATGGACCTGGTTTTCTGATATCTGCTACTACCATTCAGAAATTAGTGGATAATGTATCTTCCGCTTTTAGCACTCCTGCATCATGGGGAACTTCTCTCGGGATTGAAAAAACTCTATGTTTAGAAGTACATGAAGAAAATGGTGCTCATATCTTTGGTTGGGAAGGATCTTGTGATTCTGTCAATCGGGGAACATACCAATTTGAAGAGGACAGTGTGACAGTGAATGTAAATGGTGATCGCGTTGGGCTTAGGCTGAATCAAGTCATTGTCAAATCGATGACAATTTATTCGTCTGTCATTGGCACTTCTGGAATGATTCGATAGGTAAAAAAAAGACATCATTGTGAAACTTGGATTCCATAAACATTTTTCTTTTCTTCGGCTGGTGGTTGTTATGTTACCAGTCTTTTTTGCATTTTGGTTGTATGCGGATACAAATGACTGGGAAAAAGAACTAGAAGAACCAGATACCAAAAAACAAGGAAGTTCACTTAAAACCAAATCACAAAATCCAGAACCCAATGATTGGGAAGCAGAACTTGACAAAGATTTAAAAGACCAAGAAACAAGAAGTAAAAGTACAGAAGGAAGTCGTGGAGTCACATCCAACGTACAACAGCCCAACCAAATCAATCGTTCTGCACAAAACTTGATGATGGATGTTTCAGCCGCTATAGACATTGTTGGTGCATGGGATCGAAACAAACCAAGGGGAACAGGGGAACGTATCGATAATAAAATGGATGTTCGTTCTGCTGAGTTTGGATTTACGGCAGCGGTTGACCAATGGATGCGAGCCAATTTTTTAGGGGCGGCACATGGCGAAGATGGTAAATACTATTTTGAAGTCCATGAAGCGAATGTTTTGTTCCCATTTTTGCCATTTAATACTTCACTCAAAGTTGGACAGATGTTTCTCGATATTGGAAGGTTAAATCGAATCCACCTTCACGATAGACCTTTTACGATGAATCCAATTGTACACGAAAAATTCATAGGTTTTGAGTCTGCGATGGATACAGGAGCAGAGTTTAGTATTTTATTACCATGGAAATGGATTACCCAAGAATTAGTGTTAGGTGCAACAAATGGAAGAAAATGGGGTCACGCCCATACGGAAGGCCAACAAAAAAATAACCCTATGGGTTATGCCCACCTAAAACATTTTTATTATTTTGGAAATAACTGGGGAACCCAATTTGGATTTTCTGGAGTTCGGTATGAACCAACAACAGACAGAAAAAACCAACGGTATTTGTATGGAATGGATGCAGTATTAAGATGGAATCGTTCCAATCTTAGGGAACTTATGATCATGTCCGAAGGGTGGTACCAACAAGAAATTTTCCCAGAACAAATGGACCCAAGCACTTTCCAAAAATCAAAAGCCGCATCCAGAGACCAATGGGGTTATTACTTTTTTGTGGATTATAAATTCCACCAATTGTGGTCACTTGGGTATCGCTATGATTATTTTACTGATAAATCACTTGTCGACAAAAATGGAAAACTAGCAGACAATGCAATAGAAGCCCATTCGACTCAAATCACCTTTCATAGTTCAGAATTTGGAAGGATTCGTGGTTCAATCGAAAGGCGATACATCCAGGATTTTTCCAAACAAGAATTCCAGGAACAACGCGAGTGGAGATTTTATGTACAAGCAGTCGCCATTTTAGGTTCTCATCCAGCACATAGTTATTAAGGAAACAGGAAATCATGCCTCAATTTGAATCTTCATTTTACCATCATAAACATTCGAAGAAAAATCATATCTTCCTTATTCTAATCCTTTTTTTCGTTTTTCTGTTTACCTCACCTGTATTCGGAAAGGTATCACTTGTTGCCAGTATCTCTGATATCAAGTATATCGCTGAACAGGTGGCAGGTGATAGAGCCGATGTGTATGGAATGATCCGTGGTGTGGATGATCCGCATTTTGTGATGACTCGTCCTGATTTTTTGGTCAAACTCAGTGAAGCAGATGTTTTATGTGTTGTGGGACTGGATTTAGAGATTGGTTGGATCCCTTATCTCCAACAACAATCTAGGAATATGAAAATCCAAAAAGGCCAACCTGGGTATTGTGACACATCATTTGGAGTCAAAATCCTTGGGGAACCAACAGTGATGATGGATCGGTCTATGGGAGACATGCACATTTATGGAAACCCTCATTATTGGAATGACCCTATCAATGCCATCCAAATGGCACAAAACATCAAAAATGCCCTCACAAGAGTGGATCCACTCAACGGGGAATACTATGAGAATAATTTTAATTCATTTAAAAAACGTCTCATCCAAGTGACAAAAGAAGAGATGAAAAAAATGGAACCCTATTTTGGCTTAAAAGTAGCCGTGTTCCATGATCAATTTGTGTATTTGGCATCTCGGTTTAAATTTAATGCCAATCTTACCATAGAAGAACGTCCTGGAGTTCCACCTTCTGTTCGTTATATGGACCAAGTCATCAGTTATATGATCGCAGAAAAGATAAAAATTATCTTGATCGGTCCCTATCATAATCCAAAATATGCTGAGTACGTATCGTCCAAGGTGCCGGGATCGGTTGTGGTCACACTCCCTGTTTCCGTGGGTGCACTAGACACAACTAGTTATGAAGAGACCTTACGTTTGAGTTTACAAAAGATACGCGATGCAAGCGACAAAACAAAATAATCCTAAGGTCCAAACCACCTTTATCCATGCAGACCACTTGTCTGTTGGCTATAGGAAAGAGTTTCCTGTTGTCTCAGACATTCACTTACACATTGAATCCAATAAAACATATGCCCTCGTAGGTGGAAATGGTGCCGGAAAAACAACATTGTTCCGAACACTCACTGACTTACTCCCTCCACTTGCGGGAACCATCACTTTCTCTAAATCAATTACCACTTCCTATGTTCCTCAAGCGAAAAAGATGGCATTGGATTTCCCTCTTAGAGTGGAAGATGTTTTACTCATGCCCAAAAATATTGGACTTAGTTTTTTGCCTAAATCTAAATTTTCAGAAGAGGATAGGGAACTCATTGAAAGAACGGGTGTTAGTTCCTATTTAAATAAACAAATTTCATTATGTAGTGGTGGGCAACTTCAAAAAGTACTGATTTTACGATCCTTACTGACAAAAGCGAATTTGATATTTTTAGATGAGCCAATGGATTCCTTAGACCATAACGCTCGGGAACTTTTCCAATCCGTTTTATCAGAATATTTAAAACAAGGAAATCGGACTTTGTTTTTCATCACCCATAGCCTAGAACACGATTGGGGATTTGGGTTTGATGAAGTTTTGGAAATTGATGAAGGGAAATTATTTAACATCACAAAAGGAGAAAGGCCTCCCAATTGCCACCACCATGACTAGTCTCCTTTCCAGTTGGAATTTATTTTTACCTCAAATTTTAGTAGGTAGCCTTGTTGGTGCCTTATTGTCTGTCATCGGAATCCTGATAGTTTTAAGGGGAATGACATTTTTTGGTGTGACCCTATCCCAAGCGGTTACGTTTTCAGTGGCTTTGTCTTTATTTATGGAATGGCCTGGTGAAATTTTTCCCATCCTATTCTCTTGTATCTTAGTATTTCCATTATTGTATGTGCGAAAACTTCCTGGGATGAAGGAAGAAGTGATCCTTGGTATTTTATTTGTTTTCTTTTCGGCAGCATCGCAGTTTATGTTGGCGCTCGGTGGAAACGTTCAAAATCATTTAATGGCAGCTTTTTTTGGAGATATTTTAACTTCACAAGTCAGAGCTGATTCTTGGGGCATTTATGTTGCCATTTTCTTTTTTATCTTATATTTGAGTTTTTTTCGTAGGTTTTTGTTTATTAGTTTTGATCGAGACGAATACAAAATCCAAGTAGGGAACCCACTTCCGTTTGATCTATTGTTTTATATCATCCTTGCTGCCTCTCTAACAGTTGCGGTTAATTTACTTGGAACCTTTTACAGCATTGCTCATCTTTTACTCCCTGTATTTGCTTTACTTCCCATCATTCGTTCTTTAAAAATTTTAACTGTTGTATGTGTTTTGTTTTCAATTACTTCGACATATTTAGGATTTATGGTATCCCTTATTGGTTTGGAAAGGAACGGAGAAATGATATATTTTCCCACTTCCTCCAGTATCATCCTTGTTCTTTGTTTTTTTGCATTTTTTATTCATATAAGTCGGTTTCTAATCACTTCCTTTTTTTCGCAAAAAAGCCGATAGGAAATCTGTGGAAACCATTCCTTGTAATACCTGTGGCAAACTTTCTTTTTCCCATTTGCATACGAAAAATAGCCCGTTAGGGGAATCATTTTCGATTGTTAGTTGTGACCATTGTGGCCTTGTGCAGGTGAACCCACAGCCAAGTTTGTTAGAAGTTAAAAAATACTATGATGATTCCTATTTTACCCAAAGGACAGAACGTGGGTATGATAATTATTATTCCAGTGACCTCCGAAAAGAAATCTCTCGTGTTTTCCAACTGAATCTACAAGATTTAGATTTTTTTCATTGGGAGAAAAATCGAATCCAAGTCAAACAATCTGAGATTACCAAACTTTCCTCATTGGACATTGGCTGTGCTGCAGGATACTTCGTCGCATATATGAAAGAAAGAGGGTATGATGCCAAAGGCATTGAAATTGCAGATGGTCCTGTTAAGTATGCTAGGGAAACTCTTGGACTTTCGATTTTCCAAGAAAATTTTTTAGAATGGGACCTTGGTTACCAAAACCAATTTGATGTCATTACTCTTTGGGCTACAATCGAACATTTACACAAACCAAAAGAAACGTTAGAAAAAATTATGAAACACTTGTTACCTGGTGGAATTCTGATTTTGTCTACTTGTCGGTATGGATTCCTTGCAAAATGGAATGGAATCCATTGGAGGTATTTAAATGTACCAGAACATTTATATTATTATTCTTTTTCAGGATTAAAACAGTTACTCATTTCGCTTGGATACAAATCTCCCAAAGCCTTTACCTATGGAAGTGGACTCACAAGCCGAAAAAATGCCAGCGTTTTCTTTCGATTGCGAAAGGCATTTTTTGATCGTTTTGTGAAATGGTTCCAAATGGGAGACATGATGGTCTTTCGTGTGACTAAAGACAAATCAGACGGAAAGTGATTTTAAAATATCCTCAACACAAAAGGAAACAACCTCATCTAAATCGGCAGTAGCATCTACAAAAATTGTCGATTCAGGTAAAATTGCCAGATAGTTTTGGTAAATACGCGTTTGTTCGGAACTTTCATCAAACACTTCTTGTTTTCCTCCACGAGTATTCCTTCTCTCTAAGGCCTCTTCTGGAGATAAGTCTAAAAAATAAACATGGTTTGGTTCTGGGAAACCTTTGTCTTCATTCATGTACAAAATGTCCGCAGCATGTTCTTCGTCTCTACCTTGGTAAGCTGCAGTTGAAAAATAGTATCTGTCTTGTACAATTGACTTACCATTCTTTAACGTTGGTAAGATGATGTCCTGAACTGATAGTTCTCTATCTTGTAAAAAAAGTTTTAACTGTTCTTCTTGGTTGAGTTTGATTTTACCTTGGAGGAATTCTCGGATTTTTTGTCCGAAAACACTATCGGTAGGTTCCCTGTGCCAGACATTTGGGAACAATTTTTCATTTAGAATTTCAGAAACTCTTTTAGAAACTGTTGTTTTCCCTGAACCATCGATCCCTTCGAACACAAAAAACTGCGACTTTACTGTCATATCTCCTCCATATTCAGAATCATCGTTTTTTCCTCGACTTATTTACGAAATTCGACAGTTTAGTCTAAGGAGCAAATACATGAAAAAAATTTCGTCTATGCTAATCATTGCTTTATTGGCTGTATTTATGATCAACTGTGCCTCTGAAGAAGTGAAACAACCGACTCAGCCAGTGGTAGAAGAACCAAAACCTTCTAAAAAGCCAAAATTGGATGACTCATTCAAAACAAGAGCAAGAGACATCAAGTAATTGATACTTTCTGTTCGGAAGCCACTCAAGGAGACTTGGGTGGCTTTTTTTTTACCATTTTGCTAAAAACTTCTACAAAAATTACAGATTTTTACAATCCTTGTTCTCTAATGCTAAAAAAACAAGCATGATGCAGTAATCTTCACTACATTGCTCATTGGTACCGTTCTTGCAACAGGAATGTATGTACCCCTCTATGCAAATAGAAAGTGAAAGTCATAAACTGGTTCGCGAGTGGAAAGAGTGGCTTGCCAGTGGAGAACTCACACCCGTTTTCCAACCTATTTTATCCTCTGAATCGACTGGAATTTATGGTTATGAACTCCTCGGCCGATTGTCCACAGACCAAGGTTTATTTAGTTTAGGTGATTTTTTTCTCACTCATACCTTGGGTTATGATGAATTGTTTTTTCTGAAAAAACAGGTGGATGAAGAAATTCGATTTTCTGCCTTACAGAAATTTGCAAAAGAAGCACCTCCGGAAACCAAACTCTTTTTAAACATATCACCGAACATTTTGTACCATGCTCTCCTTAATTTGGAAACAACCTTACCTCAAACCATTCGAATGGTGAGAGAAGTGGAACTTGATCCTTCTAGGATCGTGATTGAAATTACCGAAGAACGTTTTCCCCATAATTTGGAACTCTTAAAACCTGTTCTGAATTTGTATAGAAAGGAAGGATTTTCCATCGCCGTAGATGATGCGGGTTCTGAGGCAAGTAATTTAGATCGAATCGGTTTATTTCACCCTGAGATCATCAAAGTGGATTTACAGATGTTACGCAGATCTACATTTTCAAGAAATTTTAAAGAGATATTACTCAACTTATCAAAATTAGGTGAGTCTCTCGGTAGTAGCCTGTTATTTGAGGGAATTGAATCAGAAGATGAATTGTACAATGCTTTGAATTACGGAGCCAGGTACATCCAAGGGTATTACTTTGCAAAACCAGAGATGAATTTTTCTGGTCGGTTTGAATACAGATCGGAAATGCAATCTTCTTTGGAATACTTTCATGCAAGAAAACAAAAAGAGATGAACCATCAAATTGAATGGGAAACCATTTGGAAAAATAAACTTTCTGAAATTGTGATGGGGTTTGGGGAAGAAGATGGGATTTGGGAATGGAAAGAGGATTTTTCCACATCCGTCTTTGGTGATGGGGACTTTTTTCGGATGTACATTACGAACCATATGGGTTTCCAAGTTTCTCCCAATTATGCAAGGTCGGAAACGGGAGAAATGAAACCTGATTATTCCATCCTTGGAAAAAACTGGTCGTTTCGGCCTTATTTTTTTGAACATTTACATAAATCCAAAACGAGCCGAGACGCATGGACTCTCTCTCAAATGTACCATGACATTTCGGAACGGATGATGTTACGGACATTTGCTAGAAACTTGTCCGAGAATTTGATTTTATTTATCGATGTAATCGTGTCTCGCAGCTGAAAGTTTTTGCCGAACCAATCGGAACATGAAAACTGGTTAGAGATATGGCAAAAATCCAGTTTTTGCAGTTACCCGTTCCTCCACCGAGTTATTTTGCGGCTACAGGAAATGTTCCTCTAGCGGCTGCTAGTTTGGCGAGTTGCCTTGAATCCAAAGAAGATCCTATCCAAGGGATAATCCCTTCTGTCATTTCGCCTGAAGACACAGACTCTTTGGGGGATAAAGACTTAATTGATCGAATCTGTAAAGAAGGTCCTGATTTTTTGGGACTCTCTTTGTATTTATGGAATACAGAACGAAGTCTTTATATCGCCAAAGAAGTCAAAAAGAGAAACCCAGAGATTCAGATCCTAATCGGTGGACCAGAAGTCAACGAAGACAATCCATATGTTCTTGGAGAAGATGGATATGATATTGCAGTCTCAGGAGAAGCAGAACATAATTTTAGAAGTTTGATGAAGGCTTTGTTAAACAAGGAATCTTTAGAGAATGTAGAAAATGTTGCCTATCGAAAAAAGGATGGTTTTTTAAGTCCATTTGGAATTCCATCGCCAGCTAACTTTCCATTAACGGATTTTCCATCACCTTATACAACTGGTCATTTGTTAGTGAATCCAAAACGGTCTACTTACTTAGAAACCGTTAGAGGTTGTAAGTCTCAATGTACATATTGTTTTTATCCAAAATCATCCCAAAACCTTCGGACACTTGATATCAAAGAAACTATCCACTTGATATCAAACTTAAAAGAAAAGGGGGCACGGGAACTTGTATTTTTAGATCCAACATTCAATCATAGACCAGGTTTTGATTCTTTTTTAGATGCAATTGCAGAAGTGAATTCTGATGGCCAAATGACCATGTTCGCAGAACTTCGATCAGAGGGTGTGACTCCAAAACTTGCCAACAAACTAAGAAAAGCTGGGTTCAATCGGATTGAACTTGGGTTACAGTCTGTGAATGAAGAAACTTTAAAACGTGTGAAACGTTTTGGTAGTCCTCATAAAGTAGCAGAAGTTGCCAAGATGTTGGCAGGGGAAGGGATTGATCTACTACTTGATTTGATCATTGGTCTTCCTGGTGATACTCCAGATGATGTCGAAAGAGGGATTCATTTTTTCTTGGAACATGGATTAGGTGAATGGGTACAAGCCTTCCCACTTTCTGTATTGCCTGGCACAAGTATGCGTAAAGATGCAGCTAAAGAAGGCCTCGTTTATATGCCAACACCTCCTTATCGGATCATCCAAACACCAAGCTTTACCCCAGAAGCTTTACGTGATTCCGTATATTTTGCAGAAGATTTATTGGAACGAAGGTTAGATGAATTTCCGAGGCCATTTTTATGTGATGTGGCACCAGACAAAAATGATCGATTTGACTGGTATCCAAAAGACAAAAAACAATCTACATCGTATTTTTCTGAAACCATAGAACGTGGGACAAGGCACCAAAGTGTTTGGTTCCATACCGATTCCCTTTCGAAAGATCGATTGGAAATTATGGATGTCATCGAAAAAAAAATAGAAGCAGAACCATTTTGTACCATCGATTTTGTGATCCCGTTATTAGAAGTTCCAAAACTAAATGAAATCTCAAGTTTAGAGAACTTACTCCATTCCAAACGAAATTCCTATTTGGCAAAAACCTTAGAATACCGAGGTGAAAATTTACAACACCGATTGGTTTTTGTGTTCCCAGAAGGAAAAGATTCATTCTGGAATTGGAGGGATTCATTCACTGGAGAAGAATCCTTTTTGGTTTATGAAAGGATACATCCGGAAACCATTTCCAAATTAGATCCTGAAGATTCGTTTTTTTATTTGGTTTCAGGTGAAACAATCACAACGAAAGATTGGGAATTGTTAAAACAATTGGACCCAGAGGCAATCACGTTCACAAGTAGAAACTGGGAAGAAAAATGGTCAATGGAAGTATTGGGTTACGGAGAATTATAAACCGATCCTATTCTGCAATCCCAAGTGCTTAGTTTTTCTGGAGTTGTTTTCGGAAAAATTCTACGTTTTCTAAGAATCGTTTTTTCTCACCTGCACGTGAGGAATGCCCTGCAATTGCAAGACCCACTGTTAGGTGGCCTTCTTCATTTTTAGTGATCGTTTTGATCTGTCCAAAAGCAGTGAGAGGGGATTGCATCTTAAAGAAAATATCAAACTGAAAACCAGTGAGTTTGGGAAGGCTTTGGATGAGATCTGGGTGGTCTACAATCACTTTTAATCCACCTTCTGAAATATCAATCACTGGAAACTTACCATCTGATTTGATCATATTCGAATGACGAATTCGATCCACCATTTCAAAACACAAAGTTTTCATCTCCATTGCTTTTAAGAGATCAAAGTTTTCAGTTTTACTTTGCATGTGGATGTATCCGATGGGAATGGATTCTTCTTCATCGTTTAAATACAAAATCGGTAGAATGAGTTCCGATTTGATTTTTAAATTACGACGATTGTTGATTTCTTTATTGATATCTTCTTCAATTTCGTCAGCAAAAACTATAAAATCTTCGTTAGGTGAAGTTTCATAACATTCCCGATTGTTGACATCTTCGAGAAGTAATCCTTTTTTTGTTTTTTTGATGAGGCGTATGATTTCACCATCTTCACGGGAATTAAATGTGGAAATTTTGATAAAATCCACTGAATTTTTCAGTTTGGTTTCATAGTCTTGGAAGTTGACTTTCACTGCCGTAGGAACATGAAACATATCAGTTTCAATTTTTGCCTTACTGGACACCACATTGGTAATCCAAGCGGATCCAGGAGGGACAGGAATCCTCGAACTTTCTCTATCCTTTTTAGCAATGGCAATTTTGTTCAAATGCAGGATGTATTGAGATTCACCTTTATCTTGTTCCACAGTACATTCTAAGTGGAGGTAACGGCCAAGGATTTTGTAGAGAGTGATTTTTTGACCCACAGAAAGGGTGATGGTTGGCCTTACGCTCACAAGAACTTTGTTCCCGTCTTGAGACACTTTTTTGAGGTAACAAATTTCTCCCGAATGGATATCGTCCTTCAGGTTTAATTCCTGATTTAATAGAAATTTGGTCAAAACATGCAGTTTTTTTTCCGTGTCGGAAAAAACATCCAAGGAACGTTTGTTTCTTTCTACTGTTTCCATAAAAGGTCGTGGTACTCACTATTATCGGTCAATTTTCTCCTGAAATTCTCTTGCACTTAGAGTTTTCTTACCTAAAGTAGAAAAAGGAAGGATAATTATGTCAAATCACCCCCTACCAGGATCTGAGCTTCTCGATGGAGTCAGTGGACAAGAGCTCTTCTCGGTCAACATGGGACTCACGTATCGAGATTTTTTAGTACTACCTGGGTATATAGACTTCAATCCAAGCGATGTTGATCTCGAAACAAAACTTTCTAAAAATATTACACTCAAAAGACCTCTTATGAGTTCTCCTATGGACACTGTCACAGAGTCAGAAATGGCAATTGCGCAGGCACTCATGGGTGGAATTGGAATCATTCATTATAATAATACAATTGAAGAACAAGTGGAGTTAGTGCGTAAGGTAAAACGATTTGAAAATGGTTTTATCAAAGATCCAATTTTACTCTCTCCTGAACACACACTTGCTGATTTAGATGCTGTGAAAGAAAAATATGGATTCAGTGGAATCCCAATTACGGAAGATGGCACCGCAAGAACCAAGTTAGTTGGTATTGTTACCAACCGTGATGTAGATTTTGAAAGAGATCGCGACATCAAATTAGGGAAGGTGATGACTACGGAGCTCATCACCGCAAATGTGGGAATCAGCTTACGAGAAGCAAATGACATCCTTCGTACAAGTAAAAAAGGAAAACTGCCAATTGTTGACAAACAAGGGAAACTTGTAGCTCTCATTTGCCGCAGTGACCTGAAAAAAAATAAAGAATTCCCTCAATCCTCAAAAGACGATCAAAAAAGATTAAGAGTGGGTGCTGCACTTTCCACCTTACCAGAGTCACGTGACAGGATGGCAGCTCTTGCAGAAGTGGGAGTGGATGCAATCATTATAGATTCCGCTCAAGGAAACTCAAGTTACCAAATGGAAATGATCCAATGGATTAAATCCAATTTCCCAAATACTGATGTGATTGGTGGAAACGTTGTCACAAAAGCACAAGCGGCAAACCTCATTGCAGCTGGTGCGGATGGTCTTCGCATTGGTATGGGACCTGGTTCTATTTGTATCACACAAGATACAATGGCAGTGGGACGTGCACAAGCAACTGCTGTATTTAAAACTGCAGAGTATGCACAAGCTCACGGGGTTCCTGTGATCGCAGATGGTGGTATTTCAAACATTGGTGATATCGCCAATGCTCTCGCAATTGGTGCATCCATGTGTATGATGGGTTCTATGTTTGCAGGAACAAAAGAAGCACCTGGTGAGTATTTTTATGAGAATGGGATTCGTCTAAAGAAATATAGAGGAATGGCAAGTTTAGAAGCGATGAACAAAGGTGGAGACAAACGGTATTTCTCTGAATCCCAAAAAATCAAAGTCGCACAAGGTGTTTCTGGTTATGTTGTGGACAAAGGATCTGTTTTAAATCTAATCCCTTACCTAGTTCAAGGTCTCAGACAAAGTTTCCAAGACATGGGATACCGAAATATTCCTGACCTTCATAAGGCATTACGTGCAGGACAACTTCGTTTTGAACGTAGGACAGAATCAGCCCAAGCACAAGGTAGTGTGCATGGATTGTATTCCTATACAAAACCTTCAATGAGAGCTGAATAAAGAAATCACATGCGAAAACTTTGGTATTTATTATTTTTGATTTCTTTTGTATCTCTCGAGGCCCAAGCACCTGACACTAGTTTATCGGCCCAAGAATTACTCGCGAGGCTTGACCGAGAAATGGATTATGGAAAGGGCCTTGTGAAAGGAACCTATGTTCTCATTCGTAGGAACGGAACATCGGAAACATGGAGAATCAATCGATTTTTTAATGGGGAAGACGCTTTGCTTCTTTTTGACAGAAAAGGGCGAGGCCTCGAATCCAAACTGCTAACAAAGGATGAAGGGGAAAATGTATTTTTCTTCAATGTTCTCAGTGCCAAACTGTTTCGAAAAACAGATGACGAAAAATACGAATCCCTAATGGGAACTGGATTTTTTTATGTAGATTTGTCTGGATATTCCTATCAGGCTAATTACAACCCACTTGTGAATGGTGATTTGGAAATTGGCGGAGAGATGTATTACAGAGTTTCTCTCAAACCAATTTTACCATATTTCTACAAAAAACTGGTGTTACTCGTTGGTAAAAAAGATTTAAAACCTTACCGCGTTGACTTTCATGACCGTGATGGTATTTTATTTAAAACATTAAACTTAAAATATGGACCTGTCAAAATCAAAGACGCAACGGGAAAAGTGGAAGATGTACAAAAAGCTTCTCGTTTGGAAATGTTAGATTTGAATACAGGTAGTATCACGGTTTGGGAAATCCAAGAAGTGGACAAAACTGTAAACCCAGACGCTTCTCTCTTTAATGTAGATAATTTAAGTAGATAATCATTGGAACCGGGTCTCATCCTATTTCGCATTCCATTCCAAAAAAAAGACAAAATTGAATTAACGAAGGAAGAAGTGAATCACCTTCGTGCACTTCGTTTAGGTAGTGAAGCCACCATCATTCAAATTCGGGATGGGCAGGGTGGATTGTATGATTACCTAATCACTCCCCATTCGAAGGAACTAAAGTTCCAAAGAGAAACATTTGTTCCTCCTAAAGCCGATCGAAAAAAAATTGCCATCGCTTTACCAAAAGGAAATCGTTTGGATTTTTTCTTACAGAAGGTGACTGAGATTGGACTGAATGAAGTGGTATTTTTAGTGTTTCGTCATTCCATCCGCAAAGAATTTAATTTGGAACGAGCTGAAAAGATTGTAAAGGAAGCGGCAGCACAATCCAAACAGACTGAAATCTTAAAACTATCGATTGAAACAGCAAAGAATTGGATGGAAGCACATAAAGAAAGTTTGGTGGTCTTCCATCCTTTTGGACAAAAACCGTTCGAATTGTCCGGTTTGGTAAACAAAATTCCTGTGATCGGACCAGAAGGTGGTTTCCATGAGGAAGAAGAAACGTGGATGGAACACAATCAGATTCCGAAATTGACTTTACCTGGCGGTGTCCTTAGGACGGAAACTTGCGGGATTGTTGCCGCAAGTTTTTTGGTCTATGGCACGTAAGGCCAGTTTATTTGTTGGTTAAGAGGAGTAAGGTCGCTGACAAACTACAATTGGTGGAACAATTGCTGAAACAGGTAGAAGCAGTCGGATAATTGTCACCAGTGATGTTTGGGTATTTGGCTGCACAATCAGCATTACATGCAGTAAGACTACCCCCAGTGCAGGAAACGATGAATGTGAATAAGTTTCTTTCCAGAGTTTTATCTTGTCGTTTTTGGCAAGATGTAGAAAAGAACACGACAAATCCAAGTGTCACCAGTAAAAAAAAACGTTTCATATCGTATAGACTCCTCTCTGCTTGCATTTCGTCAATCGGTTCGTAAAAATCTTGACCCTTGTTTCTTTTCCTATGTTTTGGATGAGATTCCATTATGGCAGAAACTAGCAAAAAAGTCTTAGAGAAAAAAGGACAAGGGGAATATGAATTCACCGCGTATGGGGAATTTTTGTCCTATTTCCATGCCCATATTGATATTTTCAAACGCCTCTTAAAAGCCAAAAAGATGGATCCCGCAAAAGTGGAAGAAGTCGCCAAACAAATCAAATCCTACATGACGGGGAACATCAAAAAAACGGATCAATTTTTTGAACACCTCCCACAGTTTGCGACGTTGTTAGGTGTCTCCAAAGAAGAAGTATCAGCATATCTCAATTCGAATTTTATAGAAGTCCTAAACAAAGTACAAGAAAAACTGAAAACCCAAGAATTGGAAAAAATGAAAAATGCTCCAGTTCCTAGTTTTTCTTCCATTGCCGAAGAAATTGTAGAAGGATTACATTTTACTCATCCCACAGATTTTGTTTTTGCTCAAAAAGGGATTTTGATGGTTTTAGAAAATCCTTTAACGGGTGAGATCATTGAACCACAAGGTCTTATGGCTGCATCGGCAAAAGCGGCATTATCAATTCCATCAGGTTCGGAATCGGAAAAAGAACCAGTATCCTTAACGGAAGCACTGGCGGTTGCCAATGCACCTCCCACTCCCATCGCAAAAAAACAATCATTGATTCCTGAAAAAGAAAAATCCATCTTACAGGAAATCGCCGAAACCTTCAGTGACGTTTTAACAGGGGAAAGGTTAGAGGTAAAAATCGGTCCAGAAGTAACAGACACTCCTCACTTAGAATCCAATACAAATGGCAATTCTGCCAAAACAAACGAAGAATATGAAATAGAAGATCTTGAATTTGATGATTCATCAGATTCAGAATCGAGTCAAACAAACGAAACTCATTCGGAAGAACACGATGATTTTTCTGATGATTTAGGAATTGAATACGAAGAAGAGACACCTGCTCCTCCTCCAGTTGACTTAAATTTAATACGATTGGGAAATTATTCTGTAAAAGAATTTATGGACCTCGTGCAAACCATTACCACCTATCAAACTAAAGGTGACCAAGTAGGTTATCAAAATTGGTTAAGAACCCTATCTGAGTTTGATAAAGCAGTTGTATCATTACGAACCCAAGTCCTAAAAGAACAAAAAAATGAGGTTGTTGATTGGAATTCACTTTTCCAAATGATGAGTTCAAAATCAGAACTAAAACCCGATGTCCTTAAAGGCATTGTTAAAAAAATCAAAAATTTCCAGATCGTGAAACTTACGTTAGATAGAATGATTCAGGAGTTCAAAAAAGGTAGTCCTGAATTTATGCAGATTGTCAAAATGGCATGGCCTCATATCCAAAAATCGTTTTATGAAGTTCCAAACTACCAACAAGTGCAAACTTTGTTACGTGGTATTTTGTCACGAGTGAATGGCGATGCCCATAAAAAAGAATTTTCAAAAATCTTTACTATGGCTCTCAATTTTATCCAATCCAAATTCCAGGTATAAGGGATGACTGGAGAGAAAAATTCTCTCTCTTTTTTAGGTTGGAATTGGTCTTTTGGTGTTTGTTGTATTTCACTAGCGATTCTTTTTGCATTAGGGAATTCAAATCTATACTCCCAAAACCAACCGAGTGTCATCGTTGATCCTCTCCTCCAAAAACCATGGATCCCAGATGCAGAAGAGGAAGAGACAAGAAGTTACCATCGATTTTTAAGTGAGTTTAAGAACAAACAATCCTCTGTAAAAAAGAAAGACCGATTTGGTAGGAATTACCTGGTGTCACCGTCAGGCAAAATCAGGTTCCTTATCGATGATGAGTATTATAAAGAATTTCCACTCCAAGTAGAAGCGGACATTGCAGCAAAAGAATTAGAAGTATTGTATGAAGTAAGAAAGGAAAAGGATGTTGTATTCCTGGGAAAGGGGATCCATCTTTGTTACCGTTTAAAACAAGAAAAGGATCCAGGTTTTTTTCCCGAATGGTTGATACAGTCGAATCAAATTACAAATCGTGCGGCCAATGAATGGTCTGACCAAACGATTCCATTAGATTTAGTAAGTGATCCTTATGGTTGTTATGTGGATGAAGTTTCCTTCAGAGATTATTTGTATCTGGAATCGGAATCGTTTCGTTATCGCTTAAAAATCCCATCGAGTCTACGGTATGAAGGTCTTTATGGAAATCGACTTGGGATTTATGGCGAAAATCGAGATAACATTTATAGGATCGTACGTTTTGTTGAGTTTTTATCCAATTACCTTCCCGAAGGCCAAACAGAATGGGAAGAGGCATTTCTTTTGCAGGTCTCTGGTAAAAAAAAGAAAACATTACCAAAAATCATTTTGTCAATTGGTTCTAGTTTTGATAAAGTAAGGCCTCTCCGTAATACCAAAAATTATTTTGTGTTTTGGGACTCTGTTCGTTCCTTAAACAAAAGCCAAATGAGAAAACTACAATTCAAACGTTCTGAAAAAGAGAATGTTTATTTGAGTGAATGGGTGGAAGTTGATGATATTGGAAACCGAATTGAAATGGAAATGAAGGAATATTATTTATACAATTCTCCGAGAGGTTATTTTTTAGCCTTATCCTATCCAAAACGAGAAAAAAAGAAAGCAGATGAGTACTGGAATACGATTCGAAGTAGTTTTGTTGTGAAAGATTAAAATCGATTAGGAACCAATATGTTTGTCTCTTTTGTTGAAAATAAATACCGGAAAAAACCCGAACCGAGTGATGGGTCTCCGTCGTTATTCTTTCAACTATGGTTAGGTTTGGCATTTATATTTGTCTTTAGCGTCGTATTGTTACCGTTTGGTGTTTATTGGCCACTTTCTCATTCTATTTGGATCTTACTGGTCTTTTTTTTACCTTTGGTTTTTATAGGAATTCACTTTATCAAATCAAGTGGGTATATAATCCTCTTTGCTGTTTTTTTGTCGTTACTTGCGGGAGGGAACGTTCTTTTGTTTTTAGGGGACGCCATTGGCTACAAGGTAGGTCTCACTTCCCAATTTGATGTCTTACCAGAAGAGTCACATTTGGCACTGGGGAATCGTTATTTATATTTAAGAGAATTTTATTTGGATGATTCTGATTCCGGTTCATTTCGATCTCCCTTACTTGTCAGACGTAGATCAGGTAGTGTTGTTTATGGTCCCGTCATTACCTTCCAATACAAAAGGATTCGTGCAGTTTCTGGAAAGGATACTAAATTGCCAATGTATGCATTGTGTTATTCGAAAGAGAATGGAAATTGTTCGGTCTCAAGTCTATTTTCGGGAGGAGTTTTATTAAAAGAAACAATCTGGGAAACAAAGGAAACAAAATTGAATCAAGATTCTATTTTTATCATTTGGAAAGATCGATTGGATTCTGAATATGAAACGAAAGGTATCTTTTCGTTTTTATTTTTAATTTTACTCCATCTTGTTTGGGGCATTGTGGTTTATTTGCCTCTTAGAAATTGAGCAGACTAAAATTTTTATCTTAATACTATCTTAATGTAATCTTGTTTATCCTTAAACTGCCAAGTCTTTACTAGAAACCTGTTTTATGGGAAGATAAGAGTATGGTAGAATTACTCTATTTTCCTTTTTACATTGGGTTACTGATTTTAGTTTCACCATTTTTCGGTTATTACATGGCCTTCATTTTGAATGCAAACGTTTTGCCTGGTGAAGGTATTTTGAATCGATTCCTTTACTCCGGTGAACCAACTAACCAAAATGCCAAACAATATTTGCAGAGTTTAGTTTGGTTTCATCTACTAGGTGGGGCATTCCTATTTTTGATGTTACGATACCAAAATGTTTTACCTCTGAATGCGATGAAAATCGAAGGTATGGATTGGGACTTGGCTCTGAACACTACCATTTCCTTTATTACGAATACCAATTGGCAAGCTTATTCGGGAGAGAGCCAACTCAGTTACTTTTCACAAATGGTTGGCCTTACACCTCAGAATTTTTTGAGTGCTGGTGTTGGGATTTCTGTATTAGCGTTTGTGAGCCGGGCATTGGTTTCTTCTTCTGAACAAAAGTTTGGAAACTTTTGGCAAGATTTGTTTCGTTCTACATTTTATATCCTTCTTCCCGTATCGATCCTTGTTGCGATTCTTTTGATCTCACAAGGAGTCATCCAAACTTTGAGGGAACCGATTTCTCTTCTGGGAACAGACTACCAACCGATCCCACTTGGTCCTGCTGCATCACAAATCGCGATCAAACAAATTGGAACCAATGGTGGAGGATACTTTGGAGTGAATAGTGCACATCCATTTGAAAATCCAACACCAATCTCTAATTTGATCGAAATGTTTTCGATTCTCTTTATCCCTGCTTCCTGTGTATTTTTGTATGGAAAGATTACCAATTCCTTCAGACATGCATGGGTTGTATTTTTTGTTATGCTGAGTTTGCTCATTTTAGGTTTTTTTGCCGTATTCTTTTCCGAATGGAATCACCCAGGATTTTGGGAAGGAAAGGAAACTCGGTTTTCATTAACGGAATCTTCCTTATGGTTATCGATTACGTCTGCAGCATCGAACGGTTCTGTCAATTCGATGCATGATAGTTATTCTCCGTTAGCTGGCGGAGTTGCTATATTCCAGATTATGTTAGGTGAAATTATCTTTGGTGGGGTTGGTGCAGGCATGTATGGAATGGTTCTTTTCCTCATCCTTACCGTATTTTTATCAGGTCTCATGACAGGAAGAACACCAGAATATTTTGGTAAAAAAATCGGAAGTTATGAAATCAAATGGACCTTGTTTGGAATCTTAGCACCAACCGTTTGTATTTTGATCGGAACAACGATTACTATTTTTTTGAACTCTGGTTTTACCGCAAAAGGCCCCCATGCACTTTCTCAAATCCTCTATGCTTTTAGTTCTGCTTCAGGCAATAATGGATCTGCCTTTGCTGGATTTGGAGCAGATACCATGTGGGGGAATTTATCTCTCGGATTTTGTATGTTTGTTGGTCGTTTTAGTGTGATTTATGCAGTCATCATGGTAGCTGCGAGTTTAGGCAGTAAAATCACAACAAAGTCATCAGAAGGAAACTTTCGATTGGATACAGTTTTGTTTGGGGTCCTAAGTTTCAGTGTGATTGTGATTGTTTGTGGTTTGTCTTTTTTTCCAGTGTTGGCTCTTGGTCCGATTTTGGAAGAGTTACTGATGCGAAGTGGAATTTTCTTTTAAGAGGAATTATATATGAAGTCTAACTATTTTATTTCAAAGGAATTGTTTCTTTCCTCTACTGGGAATGCATTCCAAAAATTTTCACCGAAGTATGCATTTTCCAATCCAGTGATGGCCACGGTTTGGATCGGAACCTTACTACTGTTCATTCAAATTTTATATTATTTAGCCATTGGAGTTACTCTAAAGAATGAGTTTCCAATTTTTTTCTGGTTAGTATTGACTTTGTTATTTGCCAATTTCGCAGAAAGTGTTGCGGAAGGACGAGGTAAGGCAAGAGCCGATGACCTTCGTAAAACAAGATCTTCTACTCTTACAAAAAAAGTAAACACAGCAGGTGATAAAAAATTTACCGAGATCACATCGAGTGAATTGAAAGTGGGAGACATTGTTTTCGTGGAAGCTGGTTTTACCATTCCCGGAGATGGGGAAGTGGTTTTGGGAATCGCCAGTGTGGATGAATCCGCTGTGACTGGTGAGTCTGCTCCAGTGATCCGCGAAAGTGGAGGCGATCGTTCTGCAGTGACAGGAGGAACGAAGGTCATTTCGGATTATCTTTATATCCAAATCACGGCAAAACCTGGAGAAAGTTTCATTGATAAAATGATTTCGATGATAGAAGGAGCCTCTAGGCAAAAAACACCTAACGAAATCGCTTTGGGAATCTTATTAATCGCTTTAACCATTTTGTTTTTTTTAGGTGTCGTCACGTTGATACCGATTGCGAATTTTGTGGGAAATCAAATTGGTCAAAACTGGAATTTTGATTTTTCAGTTTGGCTTGCCTTGTTTGTTTGCCTAATACCAACAACGATCGCTGCCTTGTTAAGTGCGATAGGGATTTCTGGTATGGAAAGACTCATTCGGTACAATGTCATTGCTAAAAGTGGAAAAGCTGTGGAAGCAGCAGGCGACATCCACGTCCTATTACTTGACAAAACAGGAACAATTACATTGGGCAATAGGGAAGCACATCAATTTTATCCTGTTGATGGTATTTCGGAAGAGGAACTCGCTGATGCCGCCCAACTTTCTTCCTTATCCGATGAAACACCAGAAGGACGTTCGATTGTCGTTTTGGCCAAACAAAAATACGCAATCAGAGAAAGAAACTTAAATGCATTAGATGTTAGGTGGATTCCATTTTCAGCATCAACAAGGATGAGTGGTGTGGAAGTATATGAAAAAGGAGTGGAAGTTCGAAACATTCGAAAAGGTGCGTTTGATTCTATCAAAAAACATATCGAATCATTGGGTGGAGTGGTTTCAGATAAGAACCAATTAATGATTGAACAAATTTCTAGAAAAGGGAGTACACCAATCCTCGTCTCCGAGGGAAAAAAATTACTCGGAGTGATTGAACTCAAGGACATTGTGAAGGGTGGTTTAAAGGAAAGGTTTGCCTATCTAAGGAGAATGGGGATTCGCACTGTGATGATCACAGGAGATAACCCACTTACTGCAGCTGCAATTGCTGCTGAAGCAGGTGTTGATGATTTTATCGCAGAAGCCACTCCAGAAGCCAAGTTAAAACGAATCCGAGAAGAACAAGCAAACGGGTATTTGGTGGCAATGATTGGAGATGGTACAAATGATGCACCTGCTCTGGCCCAATCAGATGTGGGAGTCGCCATGAACACAGGTACCCAAACAGCAAGAGAAGCAGGTAATATGATCGATTTGGATAGTAATCCAAGTAAACTGATTGAAATTGTTGAAATTGGGAAACAACTTCTCATGACAAGAGGTGCACTCACAACGTTTAGTATCGCAAATGACGTTGCCAAATACTTTGCAATCCTGCCTGCCTTGTTTTTACCTTTGGCTCCTTTAAATATCATGCAATTGTCTAGTCCAGACAATGCGATTCTTTCGGCAGTGATTTTTAATGCTTTGGTAATTCCAGCACTCATTCCACTTTCACTCCGTGGAGTTAAGTATGTTCCCAAATCACCGGACCAAGCTCTACTAAGGAACTTTCTAATCTATGGAGGTGGTGGTATGGTGTTTCCTTTTTTTGGTATCAAATTGATCGATTGGATTTTATCAGGAGGATTTTAATGAAATCAAAAGAAACACACCAATGGGAAATCACAATTCGATTCCTTTTTCTATCGATCATATTCCTCGGTTTTTTATATCCACTTACCATCACAGGGATTGGGGGATTTCTTTTTCCTAAACAAGCAAAGGGAAGTTTAATCGAATCAAATGGGCAAATTGTGGGAACTGAGCTTTTTGCAAAAAAGGAAACATCCGAGTTATTGTTTCGCTACCGTCCAAGTGCTGCGTCTTATTCTACTCTTCCAAGTGGGGCATCAAATTTAAGTCCTTCCAGTTTGGATTTAAAGGATTTGGTGGAAGAGAGGAAAAAAGAATTAATGTTGATGGGCATAAACCCAATCATATGCCAAGAACTTTTGTATACTTCTGGATCTGGACTTGATCCACATATCACAAAGGAATGTGCTTTAGAACAAACAAAACACTTAAGTTCAGTGACAGGAGTCAATTTGGATTCTCTAAAAACTCTCGTATTACAATATGTGGAATCTCCATTGTTTGGTTTTATCGGGCACGGGCGAGTGAATGTTACCAAATTAAACCAAAAATGGAAACAAATGCAAATGGGAACAAATCCAAAATGAATGAAGGCAAACGACCTGAAGATTTTTTGTCTCTTGCAAACCAGTTAGAGACAAACAAATTTGGAACTTTAAAAGTATATTTTGGAATGTCTCCTGGTGTAGGAAAAACCTATGCGATGTTAACGGAAGCTCACCATCTAAAACAAGATGGTGAAAATGTTAAAATTGGTATTGTTGAAACACATGGTAGGGCTGAAACAAAAGCTTTAGTGGATGGATTGGAAAGGATTCCACTCAAAAAAATTGAATACCGTGGAAAGTTTTGGGAGGAAATGGACGTTGAAACGATCCTAAAAGAAAAACCAAGTTATGTATTAGTGGATGAATTGGCGCACACAAATATTCCAGGGTCAGTCAATAACAAACGATACCAGGATGTATTATTACTACTAGATGCAGGAATCAATGTTTTATCAACAGTCAATGTCCAACATTTAGAAAGCCAAGTTGATTCGATCGAAAAGATTCTACAAAGTCCAGTAAAAGAAACCATTCCAGATAGTGTTTTAGAGAGAGCAGACGAACTTGTGTTAATTGACATTATCCCTGATGAATTGTTAAAAAGACTTTCTGAAGGTAGAGTGTATATTGCCGATAAAATAGTACAAGCCAAAGAGAATTTTTTTCGAAAAGAAAATCTAACGTATCTCAGGGAATTATCACTTACCTATACAGCCAAGTATGTTGAAAAAAGAATGCCTCAAGGTAGAGAGAGGATAATGGTTGCAATCTCGGCAAGCCCTCATTCTAAAACATTGTTAAGGAATGCAAAACGTTTGTCCTTAGAGCGGAATTCCGAATTGTATGCTTTTTTTTCTGAAAGTGAGGAAACAAAAGACTCAGAATCTGCCCATGCCATTCGTTCCCACATCCGCCTTGCAAAAGAACTTGGTGCAGAAGTGGTTCATTCATTTGAATCAGATCCTGTAGTGGGAATTGTCTCTGCTGTACAAGAAAAAAGAATCCATCGTTTGGTGATCGGGGGATCGAGAAAACGTGGTTTTTTTTCTTTGTTACACAAAAACATTACAGAAAAAATCTTAAACCAACTCCGAGATGTAGAAGTGATCATCATTCCCTACCATGATGATCGCAAATTCCATTTTGAGTTTTATCAAAAATTAATTCCTTCTTCTAGTTTACGACAATACGTTGCTATCTTTGTATTAACATCCTTTGTTACAGTCATTAACTTATTTTTTATTTCTTATATAGGATACTGGACCGTTTCTATTTTATATTTGTTCTACGTTGCTCTGCTGGGAATGTTTTTTAGCAGAGGTCCTGTCTTACTTGCAGCCATTTTATCTGCAAGTTTTTGGAATTTTTTGTTCATACCTCCTCTGTATACTTTTTATATTTCCAAATTAGAAGATGCCTTGATGTTTATCATCTTTATGTTGATTGCTTTGATAAACGGTGGATTGACAGCTAGACTGAAAAAAAATGAAACCAAACTTAGATCCCGTGAAGAAAAATTATCAATCTTATATGAATTAGCACAAAACTTATCTAAGACATCGACATCCAAAGAAATTGTAGAAACAGGAGATTCCTTTTTTAAGCGCATCTTTCCATTCCCAGTGAAATTACATTTTTACCAATCAGGTGAATTTATTCCAAGTATTTTAGACCAAAAAGATTTAGCAGTTGCCTCATGGACCATTAAGAACGGAAAACCAGCGGGTAGATATACTGATACTTTGTCACTTTCGAATACAACCTTTTATCCTTTGGTGTCACCAGGTGGTATAACAGGAGTTATTAGTGTGAAAGCGAGTATTGAGCCAAGTTTGGAAATGGAGATTTTATTAAATACTGTTGCTAACCAAGTTGCTTTAGCCCTCGATAGGGATGCTCTCTCGGAAGATGCGAAAAAAAACTATTTGATCAAAGAGTCGGAAAAGTTATACAATTTAGTTTTCAATTCTCTTTCCCATGAATTGAAAACACCGCTAACGTCTATTAGGGGTTCTGCTTCAGCCTTATTAGATCCAGATATCGAATCTAATCCGAAGGCAAGGAGGGCATTACTTGAGGAAATCCAAGAAAGTTCACTTGTATTGAATTTGTTATTGGGGAATTTATTGGATATAAGTCGAATCGAATCGGGGTATTTGACCATTAAAAAAGAAAAGGTATATCCCTCCGACATTATTCACGATGCCATTTCTTACCTTGGTAAAAACAAATTGAATCATACGATCGTTACAAATTTAAATGAAAATGATTTTGTTATGGATTTAGACCGTGTTTTGTTTTCACATGCAATCTTTAATTTATTATACAACGCATGTATGTACACACCATCTGGATCAACAATTTGGATCTCAATTCAGAAATTGGATGAAGAAAGTTTACGTTGGGTTGTGGAAGATAATGGGAATGGATTGCCTATCGATTCTTCTAGGATATTTCAGAAGTTCTATCGAGGTGAATCGTCTGGTAAAATTGGTACCGGGCTTGGCCTTGCCATTACAAAATCGATAGTAGAATTACATGGCGGTCAAATTGAAGCTGTAAACCGTAAGGAAGGTGGAGCAAAGTTTGTCATTGACATTCCTCTTTAAGGCCATAAAAAAAATATATGAATCATGATATGATACTATTGGTAGATGATGATGGTGCCATTCGAAAAATGTTACGAATTGCACTTGAGGCAAAAGGGTATCAGATCATGGAAGCTGTTTCTAAAAAAGATACAATTGAATCAATCGCGCTACATTCTCCAAAACTAGTCTTACTCGACTTACAATTACCTGATGGAAATGGTTTGGAGGTAATCAAAGAAGTGCGTACCTTTTCCGATGTTCCTTTTATCGTATTGTCAGTAATGAATTCTGAGGAAGATAAAATTGCCTTACTTGATGCAGGTGCAGATGATTATATCACAAAACCATTTAGTATGGGTGAACTCCTTGCCAGGATTCGCACTGCATTTCGTAGATTGCCAACGGAAGATACTCCTATCAATTGGGAAAATGAAAACTTGGTCATTGATTTTCTTAACCACCAGGTGGTAAAAAGTAATCAGACCATTCAATTAACACCAACTGAATTTCAAATCTTGACATTTCTTGTGAAAAATTCAGGAAAAATCATTTCTCATGAACTCTTAATTAAAACCATATGGGGAGAAATGGCACAAAATGAGATGAATTCACTTCGTGTCCATATCACCCAATTGCGTAAAAAAATTGAAAATACACCTAACCAACCAGAGTGGATCATAACAGTTCCAGGTGTTGGTTACCGATGGGCAGATTAGTTCATTCCACTCTGTAACCATTTCTTTTGATTGTTTGTCATTTGAATGGATTTTGTATTCTTAATGTTTTCTTAACTCGAAATCGTTTTTCATAATCTCTCAACGCTTGTGGCATGGATCTTTTTCTGATACCGTATTAGTATCATGTTGAATCAAGTCACAATTCATTTTTACCTTTCAAATATTTTACAAGTGAAATCAATTGTAAAATTTGTTTTGATACTTTTTGGTTTTTGCCTCTTGTTTTCTCCGATCCAATCAGAAGGAAACAAAGAAACAGAGGATGATACCAAGTCTGCTTTGAAACAAAAAACAATAACCCTTCCTAGTTCCTTTCAGTTTGGTGGATTTATTGATTCGTATTATGCATACAACCGAAATCTTCCCAAAGTTACCGAAAGAAACTACACGACACAAGCTGTTCGGAATGGTGAATTTAATATCAATTTAGCATATTTAGATGCGAAAGTTGAAGAAAAAAATTATCGTGGTCGATTGGCATTTCAGTGGGGAACCTCAGTGAACGCGAATTATGCGGCTGAAGTGACGACTGAAAAATACTCAAATCAGGCTTCTGTTAAGAATATCCAAGAAGCCTATACTGGTTTCAAACTTGGGAAAGATACTTGGATCGATATGGGAATTTTTTTTGGTAATATTGGGTATGAGTCTTGGATTTCACATAATAATGTAAACTACACACGAGCGTTTGCCTTAGATTATGTACCTTACTATTCTTCCGGGGTTCGTTTGTCTCACCAATTTACTGACAAGTTGAGTGGACAGATTCAAATCTTAAACGGTTGGCAAAACATAACGGATAATAATAAAGACAAATCGTTTGGAAGCCAGATAAAATATATATTCAATCAATATTTTACTCTTACACTCAATCAATTTGTTGGGAATGAAGCGCCTAACTTCGAAAGAAAACAGATGCGTTACTACAATAATACAATTTTGGAGTGGAATGTTACTGATCGATTCAAACTAGTTGGTCAATTTGATATAGGTGCACAGAAAGCAAAACAAAGTTTTGAATATGCGCCATGGTTGGCATTATATGATCCAAGTTTAGGAGAATATCGTGAGACTCTTTCCAATGCGTATCGGCAATGGTACCATGGTACGATTTGGGCTAGTTTTTTATTAACCCCAGAATACCGTTTGAGTTTTCGACTGGAACGTTTTTATGATCCTTTGCAAGTGTTAGCTACCACTGGAACAAGGAATGGATTTATGGCCAATGGTTACACAACTACTTTTGATATTTTAAGTTTTGATCCCGGTTTATTACGATTGGAATATGTTTACCGACGTTCCGCCGATTCTATATTTGCCTACCGAGATGGGCTGACCTCAAAAAAAGAAGATTTAGTCATTGTAGCATTTTCTTTGAAATTTTGAGTTTCCTTCTGGTTTTGTTCCATCTCAATTCCATTGCAAATAAGAGACAATTGTAAACTGAATGTAATCTATTTGTAACAATAGTCCTGCATACTGTTAAATTAATAGCAGATTGTTATTTACCTATGCATTTTGTTTCAAAAATGAAGATAAAGAGTTCCCGAGTTAGTTCCGTCTATCGAAACCTACTATTTGTTTTTTTATTAGCAGGATTTGCGGGTAACCTTCTTTTCGAGAAAGAAAATCTATATAAGCAAGATTTAGAGGAACCTTCCCTTGGAATGGTATTCCATGCAACGAAGCAGTTTCCTGCTAATCCTGAAGAAACGTTTTTAATCAATGAATCTGATACAAACGACCAAGAAGAAGAAGGTCAAACTTTTGTAGAATCAAACCTCTGTTTTTTGAATTGTCCTAAGGAAATCGAACCAAACATCGAATGCCAAAGGAATCATTTCGAAAATCAATACTATTTTCACAAATTAAGTTATTATCACGAATACAACATCCCACCTCCTTCTCTAATTTAAATTCAATCTTTAAAACCAAAACGGTAACCCAATTCATTGGGCTAACCAATATTAGATTCTATTTATTTTGGAGAATTAAATGTTTCATCTCTTTAAAAATCCTTATGGGGTACGTATCCCACAAAGGAACATCATCTTATTTTTTTTATTCAGTAGTATTTCTCTTTTCCAACCAGTTTTATCTCAAAGTGCAACTGAGTTATATGAGGACAAGGATACAGGACAAATTTTTACGAAACCAGGGAATAATCGGGTTAAGATAGATAAATTCCCAAGTGTTCCTGATGATCGTACAAACAAAACCAATCACAATGTAACAACATTACCAGATGCCTTTGCACATCGACCTGATGATGTCAGTAAAGAAAAACTTACGATTACAGGAAGGGTTCAGTTTCGAGGTGCCAGTGGAACCGCACAATCTCCACTTTCCAACGGACATAGAGATTTTAATGCCATTGATTATGCATTTCGCAGGTTACGCTTAGGTGCAATGTATGAGAACGATTGGTGGGGAGCAAGTATCCAACTTCGACTAGAGAATATGTTGAATCGTGTTGATCTCTCTCAAACAACACAAACCGTAAATTATACGGATGCGAGTGGAAGGCCAGGAAGTGTTAATGTTGTAACCAACGAACGATTAAAAGACAACAGAGGTTATATCCAAGAAGCAGTGATTTATACAAAACTTCCATATGCTGGTGGTCGAATCACATTAGGCCAAATCAATGTGCCATTTAACAGAGAATACATTGGTTCAAGTGCCAATCTTGTTTCTTTGGAGAGGAGTATGGTGACAGCGGCTCTTCCACAATTCGACAATGGTATCATGTTACAAGCAACACCATTGAAGGAAATTCATCCGAAGTACGAACGTTACCTACATCTATCGTTTATGGTGGGAAATGGAAAAGGTGGGGGTGGTGATTATGGAACTGGAAGAAGGCAAGACCTTACCACATCCAATCGTTACGGTTTTGTTAATATTTCTCCAACATATTATGGTAGGGCAGTTTGGAATGTCTTGGGAAGTTTAAAACGAGAATCCGATGGCCGTGAAGTGAATTGGCAAGAGGGAGAGGAAATTTTCCAAAGGGATATGAAATTATCTTTAGGATCGGCTTTCCAACAAACTCAAAACCTTGTCACACCTGCTGTATCTGCAATGGAATATAATGCTGGAACAACAAATGGAATCGCATTTGTTACTCCCCAAGGAGTGAATGGGTACCCTTCCGCTGATGGAGGAAGTTCAACACTTGGATACAATACACAAAATGGTGGCACAACTCCAGGACGTACGAAGATGGGGCTAATTGCCCATACATATGATGCTACCTTTACCTGGAGTGGGTTTTATTTCAATACTGCTTATACAAAAATGAGTGGGCCTGCTTCGAACGGTCTTATCGGTTGGCATACAACATTTGGATACAATATCCCAATTACTAACAAATTTTATCTAATGCCAATCTTTAAATATGACCAATTGATGGGAGATTTTAATCGAAATGGTAATCGTCATGATCCAAATGAAACCTTACGTATCTATTGGATTGGATTAAATCTATTTGGTGATAAACATCATTATAAAGTACAACTTTATTATGAAATCCTTGCAAACAAACTTGATAGAGATGTGAATACGGGAAGCCCAATGCTCATTGATGACAGAAGGATATACCTCCAAGTACAAGCAAATTTTTGGACAGGCACAACATCTCCAGAATCGTATGGTTATCGATCAAATTAGAGGAATTAACATGAAAAAATTTTATATCATATCAATTATCGTATTACAGATGTATTGTGTTCAATCGAAAGTTAAAAATACAGATGGAATGACAGCATTGTTATTGAATAATGCATCCAATGGAGCTGTATCCGATAAATACAATAATGGATCTTTAGTCCATATCAAAAGAGCCGACCTTGTAAACCTATCCTTTACAGGAGAATGTTATGACAGTTTCACTTTGGTTGGAATTGTTGTGAGTCCATCTAACTATTATAATACGCCGCAAGGAGGTTCTGGAGGGATATTCAATACGGATTTAGAAAAGTGGAATCTTTCTCTATCAAATTGTAACTCCCTTGGATTTTCACCTCCCAATAATACAAATTTTGGCACAAGTACGCAAAGACCAAACTCCAATCAAACATTTACCTTTAAGATGTATAGTTGTGATCCAAACAATAATCCATGTTCAAACAATGCCATTAAGGCATCTGGTTTTTGAAATGATTGTGAGTGTATCATTATGATTGTAGTAGAAACTCTGACTAAACGAAGGAACCGAAATGATAACGTTTTGTTTGGGCCTAAAAGGGCATTCAGGGATGGAAAGGATCTAAAAAGTGAAAACCTTTTTTCAGAAAACGAGGTCTAAATTTCGTTCATAGATGTTTCTCCTTATGAGACCCGCAGGGAGGGGCCAATATCCCTGATTTTCTTTTTTTTCTTTCCAATCCAGTTCCCGTTTCTAATTTCTTTCCATGTTCTTTCGATTCCGCATTTTTTTGTCCGTCATTCTCTCTCTTATTTTGGTGCGTTCCGATTTTTCCCAAGTTTCACCACCTTCCATTGAATTTTTTACCCCCAATGGTTTTGTCAAAGAACCCAAACAAGTAACCGCTCGTTTCACAAAACCCATGGTGGCGCTGGGTGATGTCCGCCCAGAAACTGAAATTTTCCAAGTGAAGTGTCCTTTTCCTGGAACCAGTCGGTTCATTGATTCCACCACTTGGGTGTATGAATTTGAAAAAGAATTACCAGGCGGAGTGGAGTGTTCCTTTGTTTTAAAAGAGGGAATTAAGTCATTTAGTGGTGAAAAGATACAAGGGGAAAGATCGTTTGGATTCCACACAGGTGGACCATCTGTAAAGCATGTTACCCCTTACCAAGAAAGTACGATTGCGGAAGACCAAGTATTTATATTAAACTTAGATGGAATACCTGACCTTGGTAGTTTTCAAAAATTTGCGTACTTTCGTTCCGAAGAATTGGGAAATCGTATTCCAGTTGTAATCATCACTGGTTCTGAACGAAAAACATTTTTGCAAACAATGGGGAAAAAGGACAAAGAAGAAACCATTGTTTTAAAATCCAAACAAACGTTTTTGCCAGAAAAACAAATCCAACTTGTGCTTGGAAAAGGAATTAAGTCTGTATGGGGTGGTGCCATCCCAGAAGATGAAGTTCTCACTTTCACGGTAAGACCTGTATTTTCTGCACGGTTTAGTTGTGAGAGGACAACCGCCGATGCAAATTGTATTCCCATACTTCCAGTAAGTTTATCTTTTAACTCACCCGTCTCACAAGAGTTAATTGAAAAAATTAAGTTGGTGGATAAGGATGGAAAAGAGTATCCAAAGCAAAAAGTAACAAGTAAAGGGAACGAATATTCGGATTGGGTAAGTTTTCCAGGTCCTTTCCCAGAAAATGCTGAGTTCCAGATTAAGATTCCCGACATAGTAGATGATGCAAACAGGAGTTTGGCGAATAGCGCGGCCTTCCCATTAAAATTTAAAACGGATGAATTTCCTCCCCTTGCAAAATTTAGTGCAAAGTTTGGAATTTTGGAAGCAAAAGCAAATCCTGCACTTCCTGTCACCTTACGTAACTTAGAAGCAAGTCTGCCTATCAAATCGACTTCCCTGGGAATGGGTGCAAAAAGTCAAAAAACGATGGACATTGTAGAAATCCAAAAGTGGTTTCAAACTCTATCCAAAGTGGAAAGGAACCAATCTGTTTTCCAATCACCTATCTCCAATACAAAAATAAATTCTTTCCAGTTACCTAAACCGAATGGCAAAAAACCAATGGAAGTTGTCGGAATTCCTTTTGATTCACCTGGATTTTATGTTGTTGAATTAACGAGTGAAGTACTTGCAAACCATCTCTTTGCACAAGGAGAAGGTAAAAAAATGTATGTATCGAGTGCGGCACTTGTTACCAATTTATCTCCACATTTTAAATGGGGAAAGGATACTAGTTTAGTTTGGGTGACAAGTTTGGATACGGGTCTTCCTGAAGCTGGCGTACAAATTAAAGTTTTAGATTGTAACGGTAATATTCGAGGAGCTGGGATCACTGGAAAGGATGGAACCATGCTCTTTGGAAATATCAATTTCCAGGAAGTACCGTATTGTGGTTATCATGAGCTGGGTTCTGGTCTTACCGTTTTTGCTCAAAAAAATGATGATATCAGTTTTACTTCCAGTACATGGGAAAAGGGAATTGAGAGTTGGCGTTACCAACTTCCACAAACTAGTGCAGGATACGCAAATTATTTAGAATCCATTGTTCTTGATCGGACACTTTTCAAAAAAGGGGAAACTGTTCACCTAAAACACGTTAGACGTAGTTTTGGAAATAAGGGTTTAATACCTGCAGAACCAAAAGACTATCCGAATACTGTTGTCATCAAACATGAAGGTTCTGGTGAAAGTTATACGACACCATTGGTTTGGTCATTCCCAGGCCACGCCGAGTCCGAGTTTAAAATTCCAAAAAATGCAAAACATGGTGTTTATCTAGTAACCTATCCATATAACCAAGAAGATACAAGTTATGGTCGAACCATCACACAATTTCGTGTGGAAGAATTCCGTCTGCCAGTCCTAAAGGGGAATATACAACTATCTTCCGAATCACAAAGCCTTGTTTCTCCCAAAGAAACAAAGGTACTTTTTGGATTGGAATACCTGTCAGGTGGTGGTGCATCACTTACTCCTGTGAAAATTCGTTCACAAGTGGTGCCAGGTTATTATAGTCCAAAAGAAGAATATTCAGAATTTACATTTTCGCCAGAAACCATCAAAGAAGGAAAGTGGAAGGTGAGTGGGTATGAGGAAGAGGAAGTTGAGGAAACAAAACCAAAGGTCCTTTCCACAAATGCAAAAACGGATTCAAAAGGATTTTTAGAATACAAATTTGAAAATTTAAAATCCCTTCCAGGGTATGGCAACTTCCAAGTGGAAATGGAATATGCAGACCCAACTGGAGAAATTCATACGATTTCCAGGAGTTTTCCTGTTTCACCATCAGAAGTTCATTTAGGAATTTTACCTGACGGATGGTATTTCACAGAAGACAAAGTAAAACTACAGTTAGTTGTATTGGATGCTAAAGACAAACCCGTTCCATCTCAGAAAATTAAGGTAAATGCTTACAAAAAAGAATTTTATTCCAATCGGAAACGACTCGTTGGAGGTTTTTATGCTTACGAACACTATGAAGAAGTCAATCAGTTAGGAGAGTTTTGCGAAGGAAAAACGGATAACAAAGGGATTCTAATTTGTGAAGCAAAAGCACCAGCTACAGGTGACATCGTTTTTGTTGCGGAAACAAAAGATAAAAATGGAAATCAAACTAACTCCACTTATAATGTATGGGTGAGTTCTAAGGAAGAAATTTGGTTTGATGTCAGTGATCATAACCGAATGGACATCTTACCTGAAAAACGCTCCGTTGAAATTGGTGAAACCATCAAGGTTCAGGTTAGATCTCCTTTTAGGGAGGGAACTGCTCTAGTCAGTTTAGAGAGAGAAGGTGTGATCGATTATTTTGTTACACCAGTGAGTGGAAAAGATCCCTTTATCAACATTCCAATCAAAAAAGAATATGCTCCCAATGTTTATGTTTCTGTTTTTCTTGTGCGTGGGCGAATGGGGGATCCAAAACCAACAGGCCTTGTTGACTTAGCCAAACCAAGTTACCGTTTGGGGCTTTCTATGTTGAAAGTTGGATACAAACCGTACAGTTTGTCCGTTTCGGTCACTCCCAATAAAAAACAATACCAGGTTAGAGAAACTGCAGAAGTGGAATTGGAAATTAAATCATCAGATGGTAAAATCCCATCCGAGTCAACGGAAGTTACATTGGCAGTTGTGGATGAAGCCTTATTAGAACTTTCTCCCAATCCAACTTGGAATTTATTAGATGCGATGATGGGGACAAGACCTCTACAAGTGGTAACGTCGACAGCTCAATCACAAATCATTGGGAAACGTCATTTTGGGCTCAAAGCAAAACCTGAAGGAGGTGGTGGGGGAAAACAATCCACTCGTTCTCTTTTTGAAACCTTATTGTATTGGAAAGGAAAGGTGATTGTAGGAAAAGATGGAAAGTATAAATTTAGTTTTCCATTAAACGACTCACTCACCAGTTTTCGTATCGTTGCCGTTGCCAGTTCCGGTCCAAAAGAATTTGGAACAGGGATGGCAAAAATCCAAACCTCCCAAAAAATCCAAACTTTTTCTGGAATCCTACCAGTTGTTCGCATGGGGGATAGTTTGCACCACGAAGTGACTTTGCGAAACGCAAGTGATACCAAAGAACAACTTCGGCTTCGACTCAGTGTCGTAGACACAAAAAATGGATCGGAAAACAAAACAGAATTAGAAACCAAATCGGCAATGTTATCTCCTGGGGAATCAAAAGTGATCACTTGGGATCTTACCGTTCCAGAAGAGATTGTGAAACGTAAATTTTCATTAGAAGTTTCTTCACCTAACGGAACTGTGATGGATTCTTTGTCAGTGGAACAAAATGTGATTCCAGCTTTTACGGAAAGAGTGTACCAAGCAGGGCTTCTATTATATGAAGCACCATTTAAGGAATCAGCACAAACTCCTCCAGGCTCTAAACCAAATACTGGCAAGATGGTTTGGAAAGCTTCACCTACTATTTTAACCAGTACATCTGGAATCCAAAAGTATTTCCAAACCTATCCTTATTCTTGTATGGAACAACGAGTTTCAAAAGCGATAGGATTACGATCGGATGGATTATGGAATGATGTTCTAGCCGATCTAAATTCATTTTTAGATTCAGATGGTCTTGTGAAGTATTTTGCTCGAATGGATTATGGAAGTGAGTTACTTTCTGCGTATGTTTTAACATCTGCTAAACTGACAAATAAAACCATTCCTGATGAAGTTTTATCAAAGATTATGAATGGTTTACAAGGATTTTTGGACGGAAGGGTTTATGGTGAAAGGTATCGATTTGGTGCCGATCTTGTTGTCAGAAAAATCATCGTATGGGAGGCATTAACTCGTTACCAAACGTATGAGTGGGAACAAGTGCGTCCCATTTTTGATAACCTGGAATTTTTACCGACTGCATCACTCATTGATTTATCTGAAATTTACAATCGTGTGAATGGAGCCGATCCAAAAGTCAAAAATCGTCTGTACAGTGTTTTGCGATCAAAACTAAACCTACAAGGATCCGAGTTAATCATTGCTGATTCTGGTTTTACCAATCCATGGTGGATTCTTGGAAGTAAAGATTATACGATGGCAAAATTTTTGTTATGGTCCATTTCGGAACCCGCATACAAAAAAGATATGCCACGAATCGTCAAAGCATTTGTCAAAATGCAAAAACAAGGAAGGTATGATAGCACACTTGGGAATGCTTATTCGGTTTTAGTTTTTGATCGTGTGAGTAAACTTCTGGAAGGCGAAAAGGTGAGTGGTGGAAAAGTCAAAATCCAAACAGAAAAAGAATCCTTAAGTTTGGAACCCAATGGCAAACAAACCGTCACACAAACTCTGGGAATGAATCCAGAAACCTTCACCGTGAGTTATGATGGAAAAGGAAAACCATGGTTGGAATGGTCCGTTCAATCTGTCCTTCCTTTACAAACTCCAATCTCCAGTGGTTACCGCCTGAAACGTTCTTTTGAACCTGTGCAAGTGGCAAAACCAGGGGTATTATCAAAGGGAGATACGATCAAAATCAAGTTAGAAATTGAGGCAGACTCTGACAAAACTTGGGTGGTAGTGGAAGATCCAATTCCACCTGGATCCCTACCTCTTGGGCGTGGGTTCGGTAGGGAATCACAGATAAACCAGGACAAACCAGGGGATACTTCCTATTACTTGAGTTTTGAGGAAAAAACCTTATCCCTCTACCGAGCTTATTTTGAATACCTGCCGAAGGGAAAACATGTGATCGAACACAGTTACCGATTAAACCACGTGGGGAATTTTATCCTACCACCAACACGTGTGGAAGCCATGTATTCACCTGAAACACATGCCGAATGGCCTAACGAAATCGTTAGGATTTCGGAAAATAAGGACTAGGAAAAGTTTACGGATAAAGTGGGTTTGGAATGATGACTCTAATGGGTCCGAACCAAGCCCCTTTTTTCCCCATCCGAATTTTTAAAATTTCCCTCTATTATTCAGTTTTTTTTTATCTATTCTTTCTCCTTTTTAATACCAGCTTTACCATTATGGGTGTCGACGTTGGCGACTTCCTTAAACAATACTTAGGTGCCTTTTTTGGTGTTTATTTGACCACTACGGCTAAAGTTTTTGCCGTTTCTCTTTTTATCCATACAAGTTTATTCACACTGGTTCACTTGGGTTTTTCCTTTTGGAATCGTTCCGTTGTTAAATGGTATTTTTTGGTGGGAAGTGTTCTAATCATAGAATGTTTCGCTCTTTTCCAATCAATGATCATGTTCCCTCAAATTTATGGGGAATTTTTCTTCTTTCGGTATCCTAGTTTTGCACCGTTTCTCTATTTTTTAACAGATACTATCTCACCAATATTTCTCAATTTTGTTTTGGGGATTTTGGTTTTACTTCTCTTTGTACTTTTAGGGCGCCATGTGTACCTTCATAAAAACAAAGAAAGTTTTTTTGCCATCTTACATGTTTTGGTGTTAGGGTTTATACACTCCCATGGATTGTACTTACTTGGATTACTTTATTTTGTGTTTGTGATACTGCAAGGGAAACACTATGAGAATGTTCATATCAAAACATATGGCCTTCTATTGATTTTCCTTTTGTTTTTGTATGTTCTACCAAGTTTATGGATGGGAATTTCTTCCTTACGTTACTCAGAAGTGAAAGGGAAACCACCTATCTTTATCTTATCAGCAGATTCATTACGTTACGATAAGATTGGTGCAAAGATCAATGGCCAATCCATCACACCAAATATCGATTTGTTTACGAAAGATAGTTTTGTATTTCATGACCACCATACAACGATTCCACGAACTTTCCCGAGTTGGGCAGATACTCTAACTGGTAAATACTCGATGGAACATAAAATTCGAGACATGTTCCCGTCACCCGAAGAAAAACAAAGGATTGGCTCTACTTCCTTTCCTACACTCCAACAAATCCTTAAAAAAATTGGATACGATCACTTTGCTATTGGTAGTTTTGCGGCAGACATATTTCCAAGAGCCAACTTCGGTTTTGATGAAGTGTATGCTCCCAATTTTAATGCAAGGATTATGACGGTCCAAAGGACAACAGAAACACAAATTCTAATTTTGCCATTCCTTGTTGGTTCTTGGTTTTCCGGTGAAAAATACTTAGAAGAACTGGATGGACTTTCCACTTGGGGAGATGGGACCCGTTTACTCAAAAGATTTGATTCTTTGGTGAATGAAAGGGGCAAATCCCCTTATTCCATTACCTATTTTTCCAGTGTGATTCATTTTCCGTATACACCTGCTTATCCACATTACAAACGTTTTACGAATTCCCAGTATTATGGAAAATATAAGTATCTCAAATTTGTTGATCCGACAGACGCAAGTCTTCCCAATCAGGAAGAAATCTCTCAAATCAGAAGCTTATTTGATAGCGCAGTTTATGCCTTTGACCAAGAATTTGGTGAAATGGTTGGTTATCTAAAAACAAAAGGGATTTATGATGAAGCGATCATCATTTTAACTGCCGACCACGGAGAAGCATTGTATGAGGACATTCATGGCCAAGGCCATGGAGAACACCTTCGTGGTGAATCTGTCACCCATGTTCCACTGATGATCAAATTCCCGAAATCATCCAAGTTCGAATCCATTCCCTCGACTGAAAAATATTTCGATGGCATTACTTCCAGTATTGATTTAGTTCCCACTCTTTTGGATTATTTTGAAATCCCTTCCCAATTGGAATACCCTGGTAAATCCTTGTTAACCATCCTTGGACAAAAGGATTGGAGGGAAGATCGATTTGTTTATTCTGAAACTGGAATTTGGTTTTCCGATGTTGGTAACCATTTTTTCCAAAAACAAAGAATCCCATATCCGAATATACTCTCACTGCACCAAGTTGTACCTGAAGAAGACTACCAAATCATGATCACAGATCCCATTTATCGTGAAACCATTGCATTTTCGAAACACCGAAGTATACAAAATTCAAATTACAAATTGATCTATATTCCCACAAGGGAAGGTGTAAAGTTTGAGTTGTATGACCGAATGAGAGATCCTTTGAACAAAAATAATTTATACCCCAACCATCCAATGGCTTCAAAAATGAGAGAAACCTTATACAAAACTGTAGTGAAGTGGGAGAATGCTTCACTGGCAGGAGAATATTTAATCCCAAGTTCTTTATCTGACATCAATGAAAATTAATAAGAAAAAAAAGAGGAAACTATGCCGCAACGTAACGACTTAAAATCAATTTTGATCATCGGCTCCGGACCAATCGTCATCGGGCAGGCATGTGAGTTCGACTACTCAGGAACGCAGGCAACAAAAGCACTTCGGGAAAAAGGGATTCGAGTGATATTGGTAAACTCAAACCCTGCGACCATCATGACTGATCCTGATCTTGCAGATGCTACATACATTGAACCTCTCACCGTTCCCGTTCTCGAAAAAATCATCAAAAAAGAAAAACCAGATGCCATTTTACCAACAGTTGGTGGGCAAACTGCTCTCAATTTAGCTCTCGCCTTACATAGAGAAGGTGTATTAGAAAAATACAATGTAGAACTCATTGGTGCAAAAGTAGAAGCAATTCGAAAAGCAGAAGATAGAGAACTCTTTAAACTAGCGATGGAAAAACTTGGTATCCGAGTTGCTAAGTCTTTTATGGTGTCCGACATGGATGCAGCGAGAAAAGCAAAAGACGAAATCGGATTTCCCATCATCATCCGGCCTGCATTCACATTGGGTGGTACTGGTGGTGGAACTTGTTATGATGAATCTGAATTTGATGATATTGCTCAAAAAGGATTATCAGCATCTCCCATTTCACAGATCCTTGTAGAAGAATCTGTAATGGGTTGGAAGGAATTTGAATTAGAAGTAATGCGAGATTTAAATGATAACGTAGTTATCATTTGTTCCATTGAAAATTTAGATCCTATGGGTGTTCATACAGGAGACTCTATTACTGTTGCTCCACAACAAACGTTAAGTGATAAAGAATACCAAAGATTACGTGATATGTCGATTGATATCATCCGAGAAATAGGTGTGGAAACTGGTGGATCCAATATTCAATTTGCGGTTAACCCAGAAAATGGGGACGTAATTGTCATTGAAATGAACCCAAGAGTTTCTAGATCATCGGCTCTTGCTTCAAAAGCAACTGGATTTCCTATCGCAAAAATTGCAGCCTTGTTATCAATCGGATACACTTTGGATGAAATTCGCAATGATATCACTCGCGTAACTCCTGCTAGTTTTGAGCCTTCCATCGATTATGTTGTGACCAAAATCCCTCGATTTGCTTTTGAAAAATTTCCAGGTTCTGACAACACATTAGGTGTCCAAATGAAAGCTGTTGGGGAAGCAATGGCTATCGGTAGAAACTTTAAAGAAAGTTTTCAAAAAGCATTACGTTCACTTGAAACAGACCGATTTGGTTTTGGAAGTGATGGGTATTTAAAAGAACTGATGGAATGGGAAGCTGTTCCAAAAGAAGAAAGAAAAACATGGCTTACTGCGAAAGTTAAACGGCCAACTGACAAACGAATTTATTATGTAAAGATGGCATTTGATTTTGGAATGAGTGTCGAAGAAATCCATGAGATTTGTAAAATAGATCCATGGTTCTTATACCAATTTGAAGAACTTTTCCAATTAGAAAATAAATATCGAAAAGAAGGGAATGCCATCATTGAAGAAATGAAACAAGCTGGTTTCTCCAATAGACAACTTGCTTTCCTATCGAAGGAAGAACAGATTTTAGCACAAGTCCGAAGTGGTGCTGCTATTGATATCACCAAAGCAAAGGTTGATAAAACTTTAAGAGAAGAAGAAGAAAAAATTGAATCTTACTTAGAAGAGAAAAACATACATCCTGTTTATAAACGGATTGATACTTGTGCGGGTGAGTTTGAAGCATTTACTCCTTACATGTATTCTTCGTATGATGAAGAAGATGAATCTGATGTAACTTCTAAGAAAAAGGTTATGATCCTCGGTGGTGGACCAAACAGAATTGGGCAAGGAATCGAATTTGATTATTGTTGTTGTCATGCATCCTTTTCTTTACAGGAAGCTGGTGTTGAGTCCATCATGGTAAACTCCAATCCTGAAACAGTTTCCACAGATTACGATACATCGGACAGGTTGTATTTTGAGCCACTCAGTTTAGAAGACGTGATGGCAATTTTCAAAAAAGAAAGGCCTGATGGTGTGATTGTGCAGTTAGGTGGGCAAACGCCACTCAAACTAGCTAAATCCTTGGAAAAAAGAGGAGTCCCAATTCTTGGAACAAGCCCTGATTCCATTGACCGAGCAGAAGATCGAAAACGATTTGCTGAAGTATTAGATAAATTAAATTTAAAATCACCAGAAAACGGAATTGCTTCTTCTAAAGACAAGGCAAGAGAAATCGCAAGAAAAATCGGTTATCCAGTGCTCGTTCGACCTTCTTATGTGTTAGGTGGTCGAGCTATGTTGATTGTCAATGAAGAAACAGAATTAGACAAATACATGGAAGAAGCTGAAGAGGTTTCTGAAGATAGGCCACTACTTGTAGATTCCTTTTTACAAGATGCGACGGAAGTAGACGTAGATGCTTTATGTGATGGAAAGGATGTGTTTATCGCAGGTATTATGGAACATATTGAGGAAGCAGGGATCCACTCTGGTGATTCCGCATGTGTATTACCTCCTCAAAGTATCTCCCAACGAATGATCCAAGAAATTGAAGAAGCAACATACCGACTTGCATTGGAATTAGATGTTAAGGGTCTTATCAATGTGCAATATGCAATTAAAGATGAAACTCTCTATGTCCTAGAAGTAAATCCAAGAGCATCAAGAACAGTTCCATTTGTTGCAAAATCAATCGGAATCCCAGTTGTAAAAATTGCCGTTAGACTTATGTTAGGTGAATCTTTGGCGTCTTTCAAATTAGGAAAGCGTTTTTCTGCTCCGATGATCACTGTAAAAGAAGCTGTTTTGCCATTTAGTAAATTCCCAGGTGTAGATACAATCCTTGGTCCAGAAATGAGATCAACTGGAGAAGTGATGGGAGTTGCCTCCACAAAAGGAGAAGCTTTTGTCAAAGCTCAGATTATGGCAGGGGAAGAACCTCCAAAACATGGAACTGTTTTTGTTACCATCAATGATAAAACCAAAAAAGAATTATTAGAACCTGTTAGGTCATTGTCAAATTTGGGTTATAATATCATTGCGACAGAAGGAACTCATAAGTTTTTATCTGATAATGGAATTTTATCGAGTAAAATTAATAAAATCTACGATGGTTATTTTCCAAATGTAATTGATTACATCAAAGAGAAAAAAATCCATTTAATCATCAACACTCCTTTGTCCAGAGTCACAAGAGAAAATGCATTTACGATTCGCCAAGCGGCAATTAAATACAAAGTGCCTTGTCTCACAACATCCCAAGCTGCAAAAGCTTTGATTCATGGACTAGTGGAAATGAAAGATAAAGGGTATTCAGTAAATTCATTACAGGAAATTCATAAAAAGAAATAAAGAAAATCGATACGATTCTTAAGCTTTTTTAGTTTGGAATCGTATCTACTTTCTCTTATGAAATCTTAACTTACAATTAAAGATTTAAATTTGAATGTCCTTTAAGAGGGTTTCAATTCGTTTTCGGTTCAATCCCAAATCAGACTTTCCGAGTCTAGAAGCTGATCGAAAGTGTAATTGTTTTGTTTTTTCATCAAAATAAAACTCTACGTCATCCACATAACGCATGATAAGGGTTGTAAATTCGATATATAGGTAATTGTTTTCTTCTTTAATGATTTTGGTTCTAGGGTGGTTTAGAATTCTTTCCTTTAAAATGGAAATTGCCTCTGCTGTTGGTTTTTGATACGATACTGAACTTCGATAGTGTTCTTTGTCCGTAGGATCTGAATAACTACTAATGCAGTTTGGTGTTTTTGGACATTCTAATAATTTTCCAGATCGAATTCCCAAATTGTCTGGTCTTGTTCCCGTACAATTCAAAATGAAGAGTAAGGTGAGTATACCTATAAGGTTTGTTGTATAGTTTAGTTGTTTCATATTTATCCCCTATTGAACCTGTTTGAATCTTTGCAAATTTTTTGGAACCTGGCAAATCCTTTGTCATTAGAATGGTTTCAAATGAAATGCCAGAATACTTTTGTTAGACTGTTTCACTGGCAACAAGTCGTTTTGATCGTAAAATCGAAAAGATAAACACAAGAAGTGTTCCTATTCCGAGATAAAAAAGTCCAGTTGTGATATATCCAGACATGGGAGGGTAAATCAAATTATATCCAAATTCTGCATTCTCAACTTCCTTGGTTAATTTGCCTTCCAGTGGAGTTTTTTCCCTCAAATCATCAGAAGAGGGGAAAGTGTAAGGATCAAAATTGGCAGGCCATTGGTATGGATTTCCATAATACAAACTGTAATGTGAATCTTTGGTAAGGTTATCCGCAAAAAATAATATCTCCTCTAATGGTTGTACGGTGACCACTTCCTTTAAATGTAAGGTTTGATTTTCTCCGTCTTCAATTTGGATTGTAAATTCGGAGCTCAATGGAGAAGAGATTGGGATTTCTGCAAAATTTCCCTCTTTTTCATCATGGTTGATAGTACCTTGGAATACTGTGTCCCATTCTTTTTTATTTATTTTCCCTCGAACTGTAATCATACGTTCCCAATTTTTTTCTTCAAAAGATAGTTTAAGTTTCTGGAAACTAGTTTGGTTTTCATTGGGGAATGAAAAAAGCACTGCATTTTCTTCGAGTAATGGATTGGGCACTTGGTGTTTTTTTTCAAAATATAAGTGTTTATTTTCTTTTGAGCGTGTGACGGACGGAAATTTTAAATTGGATCCATTTTCCACTTCTAATCGAACGTATCGGTATTTGGTATTTCCTAAATCAATTTCTCCAGAAGTCTGTGAACCATATTTGTACAAAAATACATTTTTCGTTTCTGAAAAACTGTCTGGATTATCACCTAACTTAAGTGTGATAGAGGTTTCGTAATCATATGAACTCGTCACTGTCAATTTTGAGTAGGACATTCCTTCCGGAAGTTTTGGTAGTTCTAATACATAAATTTCCATTTCATCTTTTTTGGTGAAAAGTAAATCTGGTTTTAGTTTTTCCGTGTATTTGCTAATTTCTTCAGCATTTTGAATTCTGTAAGGAACAATTTCTCCATTTAGAGTCAAACGTAAATCGCCATAAAAAGAATGTTTATAAAACTCTTCATCGAGCAAAACTTTCACAATTTGACTCTCTCCCATTTTGGAAGGGAGTGTGATGTCTTTTTTATATTTAAAATTCTCAACAGGTAAGGGTCTTGCGAAAATGTTTGTTGCCGTAAGTAAAATGATCAGTAATGAAATTGTGTATGAAGTTTTCATGTAGTTTCCTTTTTGATTCGATTGTAAAACGTTCCTGTAACGATAAGAGTGATTCCTAAAAACAAACCTGCTAGGATACGGTATCCAAGCGATAAGTTCCAAAAATCATATAAATAAAATTTAGCAACAACAAGGGCCAAAGAAACAAATCCAACCACTTTTATGGAGTGAATGTGTTTTTTGAATCCAATCACGAGTGTTGCAAATCCATAAAAAATCAAACAAATCGTGTATAAAAACATTCGTTTTTCTTCAGGGAAACCTAAATGGATTTCTACAAAGTTTCCCAGTAGGAAATAAGGATAAGCAGCGTATAAAAATAGTTTTGAAAAATTGGAAAAATGTCTACTGTACCAATACGATAATACTAAATACAAACTGCCCGTCGTAAAAATGAGAAATCTACCATTTAGAAAAGGAACTTCATTGTATGTTCGATAGGTAAACGCGAAAATATAAAACAAAGCAAAAAACCAAACAGGGAATGTTGCCAAATACATATACAATTGTTTGGAATACGTTGCTGCTATTGTCACAACAAATGCAAAACTAATCAGGCTAAATGCCAATACTTTACCTGTCATTCCCATCACAATCACGCTGATAATGAGTGGTAATCCAAAAAGGCTTATGATATCGTACACTTTTTTTGTTTCACTCGTAAGTGTGATTTCACGGAGAGACCTTTGGTAGATTCCATAAAATACGATGAGGACAAGGGTTAGGAGAAAAGGTTTTAGTGTAGGGTAAAAGATTCCAAACATCCAAAAGGATTGGATAAAACCAAGACCTAACGTAAGTCCGATAGTAACCAATGTTAGGTTTGGATTGTTGTCGATGGTTCTTTTTAAAACATCGAATTCTCGAAGTAAAAATAGAAGGTATACACCCAATTGGAAGATGAATGGAAAAAAGATCTTAGATTCTTCTAATTTGGATTCTGCCCAGGTTGCAAAAATTAAGTGATTTGCGATTAGGATGAGTAAAGGGATTACCTTCCAAGGCATTTCCTTGCGGATAAAGAAGAATAATACGTTCCAAATGAGTAAATAGGTAAATAAAAATGGATAAGAGTTTTGTCCTGTGGAAACTAAAATGGGGGAAAGGAACACACCCAAACTCGCAAATCCAAATAATACTTCACTTTTTTCAGCGTAAGAAATTCCAACAGCTGTTAGGCTTAATAGGATCAGTCCAACAAAACAAGTTTCCGTACCATACAAATCATACCAAACATATCCTGAATAATAAGCTGAAAATAAGACTGCAATCCCAAGTCCAAATAAACTTGGTGAAAGATAAGGTCTTGTTATCCTTGTTTTGTAACCATACCAGAGGATGGGAAGAGATGAGAGAATACCAATCCAAATGCGAACGGATTCGTTGATCCAATATTCTTCGATTGCTAGATAAAAAAACCAAATCGACGCAAGGATGAGTGAAAACACACCTAGTTTTACAAATAAATTTTGTCCTATCCATTGGATAAACCAATTGGGACCTTCTTCAATCGAGACAGGTTCGGTTTCTTCTATAACAAGTGTTTGTTTTGGACTTTCAAATGATTCCGATTTGGATATCACTTTTGGTTCTGATAGAGAAAGGACTTTTTCTTTTAAGAAAAAAAGTTCCTTCTCCATCGATTGGATTTTGGATAAAATTTCTTTTTTTTCTTTTTCTTCCACCTGGGTGAAGTTACAGATGGAAGAAACAAAAGGAAACTATTTTTTATTCTGGATCGTTCCACATCCCATTTTCACGAATGAGTTCGATGAGTAGGTCGGGAGCTTCCGTTTCAGAGACTCCTTTTTTTACAATTTCTTTCCCTTTGTAGAGGTGGACTTTACCAATTCCTGCCCCAACATATCCAAAATCAGCATCTGCCATCTCACCTGGTCCATTCACAATACATCCCATCACAGCAATTTTTACACCTTTTAGATGGCCCGTTTTTTCTTTGATTTTTGCTGTTGTTGTTTGTAAGTCAAACATGGTCCTTCCACACGAAGGGCAGGAAATGTATTCTGTTTTGGTAAGTCTAAGCCGAGTTGCTTGCAAAATATCAAAATTTAAATGCAAACATTCTTCTGCTTCTCCGTCACCGTAGGATAGTCTGATGACATCTCCAATTCCATCTAATAAACTTCCTCCTGCTTGGATCGAAGCATCATACATCAATTGGTCTTTGTTCTTTCCAGAAACATTTAATACAATGGGGTAATCGGATTCTCTTAATAAGAATGCTAGTTTTCGGGTTGTGAGTAAGTCACCATCTGAAGTTGAAAAAAGAATATTTTCAATTTTTCTTTTTTTGCATTCTTTTAAGACAATAGACACCTGCTCAACATTAGATGATGAAAAAGTCCATTCCACTGATCGTTTGTCTTTTGCATATCGATGTACAAATTGTAAAAGGTCATCCCAGGATTCTTCCGATTCTTTTAAAAAGAGAGAAGGGGAGATGACCCATTTTTGAAACTTATACAAATCTTCAGCAAAGGTATCATACTGGTACATTAGTTCTTCAGAAAGTGCGATGGAAACAGGTAATGGGAATGATCCTCTCCTTACCATCGTTCCAAGAGTTAGTAAATCGAATTCGGAATCAATGTTAAAATGAATCAGTTCTGGAACTCGACCTGATTTGCTTCCCCTTTGGATGAGATGCAGGACTTCTTCTGCAGTTCCTTCTCCAAAAAAAGGAAAACAGGATTCAATCCTAACTGGATTTGTATCACCAATTTTTGTTTCCCCAACTGCAATTTCTTTGGAATAAAACCGAGAGTATTGGTAAGGGTCTCGAAATTCCGAATATATGCTATCTCGCACCACTGGATTTTCTTTTGCCGTTAAGGAATGAAAATAGAGATTGTTATATTTTTGAACCAGTTCTTTCGCAACGGGGATTTCAAAAATGGCATCTTCTGTTAATGAGACACGAATTGTATCACCCAGACCATCTTCCAGTAAACTTCCGATTCCGATCGCTGATTTGATCCTTCCATCTTTACCATCTCCGGCCTCTGTCACACCTAAGTGGAGTGGATAATCCATTCCTAAGTCATAAAATCTAGCAACTAACATACGGTAAGCTTGTATCATGACTTGAGGATTGGATGCTTTCATGGAAACAACAATGTCTCGATACGAATTTTTTTCAGCAATTCGGATGAATTCCAATGCAGACTCTACCATTCCAAGAGGTGTGTCCCCAAATCGATTCATAATACGATCCGATAAACTTCCATGGTTCGTTCCAATTCTCATGGCAACACCAAGTTCTTTGGCTCTTAATACAAGAGGAGTGAATACTTCTTCAATCCGTTCTAGTTCTTCATTATAATCTTTGTCAGTGTATTCGATGATCTCAAATTTTTTTTTGTCAGCAAAGTTTCCTGGGTTGATGCGCACCTTTTCAACCCATTCCACACATTTTAATGCAACTTGTGGTGTGAAGTGGATATCAGCTACAAGAGGAACTTTTAGACCAAGTTCTTTCATCCGTTTTCGGATATTTGGTAAGTTATCTGCATCAGCTTGACTAGGTACTGTTAGGCGAACGATTTCCGAACCAGCTTTCTCTAAATCTGAGATTTGTTGGATACTCGCATCCGTATCTCTTGTGTTAGATGTGATCATCGATTGGACACGGATTGGGTTTTTCCCTCCAATTCCAACATCTCCCACTTTCACTTCTCTTGTAGGTCTTCTTCTGTAAAAAAATGGCGATTCGTTATATTTGGTGCTCATTTGAATCTTATGTTCTCATTATCTAGGAAATTAAATTCGAAAATTTGGGCAAGCAGTATGAAAAAAATCTGTGGCTTTCAATTTCACTACCTTCCAAACCGAAAATCAATTTAGGAAGAAAACCTGGGCTTTTTGGAACCAATGAATACGGAAGTAAAACAAGGATTACAACGCAAATACCGAGTGCAGGTGACTGTAGCGATTTACCGTGAGGGAAATTTGTCTTACAAAAGTGAAATTTTATCACCTGCCTATTATGATAAAAGACAAGAAGCTCGTGACCACATCCGTCAGGAAATCCGCGAACGATTGGCTCATTCCAAATTTTTCCGATCCACCCGTTTGGATTATGACTTGGTTCGGTATACGGAAGAGGGAAGTTGTAATACCTACCTTCGTTATAGCATACAAGATTCGGACATTTGAGCCCACAGAAAAAACTTCACGATTGGTATTTATTACACAAACGTGACTTACCTTTTCGTAAAAAAAAACAAGCATATCCCATTTGGATTTCTGAGGTGATGTTGCAGCAAACAAGAGTTGCGGCGATGTTACCCTTGTTTGAAAATTTCCTAAGACGTTTTCCAAACCCAGAAGAGTTGGCTAAGGCAAGTGAAGAAGAAGTCCTTGCTCATTGGAAGGGCCTTGGGTATTATAGCCGTGCTCGGAACATACGAAAAGCTGCCATTCAAATTGTCAATTTGTACAATGGTTCCTTTCCAAAAGACTTAGAATTGGTATTAAAGTTACCAGGCATTGGGAATTATACAGCACGTGCTATTTTATCGATTGCCTATGATTTACCTTATGCAGTACTTGATGGAAATGTAAAACGCGTGCTTTCGCGTTACACTGGTTATGTGAAAAACATTCTAGGTCCAAAAGCAGATTTAGAACTGCAGGAAAAGGCAAATGAATTTTTAAACTTGGAATTTCCTGGTGACCATAACCAAGCCATGATGGAACTTGGGGCAACAATCTGCTTACCTGAATCACCTAAATGTTTGGTTTGTCCACTCATGGAAGGATGTTTTGCTAGAATCCATGGGAAAACAAAAGAAATCCCCATTCGCGAAAAAAATCAAAAACAAATTGTTTTGCAAGGTGAGATATGGATTGTCCAGAAGGACGATGTTTACCTCCTCATTAAAGAACATAAAAATCGATTTTTAAAAGGTATGTTCCATCTTCCCTATGGTTTTTTAGGTGAACTACCTAACAATGAATATCATCCTTCCGATTTTTTTCATTTTTTAGGATCGTATCAAGGACAATGCCAAAACTTAGGAACCATCAAACATACCATCACTCATCATAAATTAGAATATTCTGTTCCCCATTTAAAATTAAATCAGACAATGGAATTGGAAACTTTTTTGAAAACATCGAATATTGAATTTAAATGGGTAAAACTGGATTCACTTGAAACCGAGTTCCCTTCCTCACTTGCAAAGAAAGTAAAAAAGATTTTGCTTTACTAATTTAAAATACCACCTACGATTTTTTGGTCATGGCAGAGATCATCGTTTGGTTAGAGTTTGTCATTTCCAAAATCCCACTGCCTATTTTAGAAGTCTGGGGTCGATTTTCGTTTTTATTGGGATCTCTCATTGCAGTTTTTGCTTATACTGGATTTACATTTAGGAATGGAAAACAATTCCGGATCTCGAGGGAAGTCTGGACATGGAATCTCAAAAGTTTCTATTTTTTTCTCATTACCTTTATCTCCATATTTGCAACTGGTTATTTAGGGAGTTCCATTGTCCTCATCCCTGGAGCACAGACCTTAGAAAGTCTTAAGGATTTATCTGTTTTTTTATGCCTTAATTTTTTTGGATACCCAGCATTACTTGCAGTGCCTTTTGCTTATGGTCTATCCGATTTGATCGAAGGGGTTCCTCCAGACTTTTTATGGGACTGGTTACTTGGGTATTTCATTAATCCATCCATGTTTTGGCTCTCTTACCAAATGATTGGTAAGTCACCAAATTTTAGTAAGGTGAGAGTCTGGATTTATTATTTCATATTTGTTTTTTTGTTTTTATTACTCGAACCGTTTTTATGGGGGTTTTTATGTTCCAAACAATTTGGATCTGAAATTTCCTATCATACCATTAGTTCAGCTCTTATTTTCACAACTGGAATCACCTGGATCCTAGCTCCGCTCATCACTTTTTTGTTGTTTCCCATTGTTAAAAAAATTGGATATTTTTGGGCTGAGATCCCATTCCAAGTAAAGGAAGTTAGCATCACAGAACCAAGAATGGTTTGGGTATCAGCATCGAATCTTGGGCCTTCAAATGAACAATATGCTGAAGATAGAACCGGGATATCCTTACAATTATTCATTGTGGCACCATTTGTTTGTTTGGTTTTGTTATTAGTTGGGATTACATCGTATGTGACTTTAAAAAATGCAGAAGAATCTGCATACCATATGGTTGAAATTTTACACAAACAATGGTCAAAAAACATTCAATTACAATTATCAGAATTGGAATCAAGTACTGGCTCCATAAACGCAAGTCCCATTTTACTCCAACAATTATTGGATGTTTCCATGGTGAACACCCAAGGAAAAGTGTACTTGTTGGATTCTCACCTAACACTCATTTCTAGTCTATCGAACGAACCAAAATCTTCTCGTCTTTTGGAAACTTTACGTGTCGAATTAAAAAAACAAGCAAGTGACCTTCATTACCCAGAAACACATTTGAGTTTTTCTGTTGTGACAAAAAAACCACTATCGAGAGAAAATTGGAATGCCAATGTTTCGAGATTCGAAATCCCAAAAGAAAAAAAATCCATCTACCTAGTTACACTGTTTCCTTATTCCTTTTATTTGAGTGGAGTGTATACAGGGAATAGTGAGTCAGCTATGGTATTTGCTTGGGCCATTCTTTTGAGTCTGATCCTAGCTGTAGTTTTGGCAGAACTTGTCACACGTCCAATTTTACGATTTTCTTCTGCATCCAAATCACTGGCAAAAGGAGATTGGGACTTTCCTGTGGGTGAGAGTATGATTGCTGAGCTCCGAGGGCTTTCGGATGCATTCCGTTTTATGTCGAGGGAATTAAAATCCAGTTTCGAAAGGGTGAGTGCAAGCCAAAGGATGGTGATGGAAACCAATACTAATTTGGAAAAAATCGTCAATGACCGAACGGTTGCTCTTATGGAAAGTAACAAGAATTTACTGGAAACCATTGCCACCAAAGAACGAATTTTACTCGATCTACATAATGCACAAAACCAGTTATTACTCAGTGAAAAATTAGCAGCACTAGGACAATTTGCAGCAGGCATCACTCATGAATTGAATACACCACTTGGTGCAATTTCTTCCAGCGTGCGTGCCATGTCGGAAATTTTAAAAAAGGATATCCTACTCCTTCCACAATTTTTGGAAAAATTAAACCATGATGAATTGGAAGACTTTCAAACATTACTCATGTTAAGTGTTAATTTTGGAGATAGAAGTTCTGGTCTTATGAGTCGAGCGGAAAAAAAGGAAAGGATGGCACAACTCAAAGAAAAAAATATTCCCAATCCTGAAGATATACTCGACCATCTAACATCAATTGGAGTCACTATCTGGGACTCTCAAATCTTTTCCATTATAGAAAAACCAGGAGCGAATCTCTTATTACAAAATGTTGTGACTTTGGGAAGTTTGTATCGATTGGTGTACGTGGTTCAATCTGCTACGGAAAAAGCCTCACATGTAGTGAATGCACTCAAACATTATTTGTATACCGACCAATCTGTTGCCGACACTAACTCACAACATGTGAATATTCCTTCAGAATTGGATTCAATTTTAACTTTATACCAGGCAAAAATTAAAAAAGATGTGGAAATCATTAAGAACTATTTTACATCTGATTCTTGTTTGGCGGATCGAGATAAACTCAACCAAGTTTGGATCAATTTAATCAATAATGCTTTACAAGCAATGGATTATAAGGGTAAAATTAGAATCTCAGTCACAACAGAATCAGACTTTATCCTAACATCGATTAAGGATAATGGTAAAGGAATTGATCCCGAAATCCAAGACAAAGTTTTTTTGCCTTTTTTTACGACAAAAAAACATGGAGAGGGGATTGGGCTTGGGCTTGACATTTGTAAACAAATCGTGGAAAAAATGAATGGAAAAATTGATTTTATTTCAGATCCTACTGGAACGGAATTCAGGGTGTACATACCAAAAGTAATGGAAGGGGAAAGAGTTTGAATTTATCGCAGATCAAAAACGAGAAAAATGCCATTCTATGTGTTGATGATGAACCAATCCTCCTTCTTTCTCTCGTACAAGAACTCAAAAGAGAGATCGGGGGCAGTTACACATATGAAACGGCTCAAAACCCAGAAGAAGCCATGGAAGTGATTGATGACCTCTGCCAATCAGGTGTGGAAGTGATTCTCATTTTATCGGACTGGCTCATGCCCGGGATGCGGGGAGACGAATTTCTCATCAAAGTCCACCAAAAATACCCTCACATCAAATCCATCCTCATTTCTGGGCATGCAGACAGGGATGCAATCAACCGTGTAAAAGAAGAAGCCAAAACCTATGCGATTTTTTCCAAACCTTGGAATACCAAGGAACTATTGGATGCAGTTCGTTTCTGTTGCAATTTGACCTAAGTCCATTTTTTTGGACTTACGGTGCGTACCATTTACATTCGTAAACTCCGATTCGAAGAAGCTCGGACCAAACTCGAGAGGGAACTCCATGAAGCCTTTATGGATGGGGAAACCTATGTGGAAATCCTACATGGAATCGGGGAAGGGGTATTACGCCGAATGGCGATTGACTACGTGACTAGCTCAGGGTTTTTGAAATTAGTGGAATCCGATCCAATGTTTCGGCAGAACCCAGGTAGTACCCTTGTGGAAATCCTCGCACCTTCCAAAGAATACATCAATCGATTGAAAGCATGACAGAACCAAATTCCAAAATAGAAATTTTAGACGTAACCTTACGGGATGGGGAACAAACCAATGGTGTATCATTCTCTTGGCAACAAAAGCTAAACATCACCAAACACCTTTTAAAGGATCTAAAAACTGACAGAGTAGAAATTGCGAGTGCAAGAGTTTCCCCTGGAGAATTTGAAGCTGTTAGGAAAATCATTGAATGGGCAAAAGGAGAAGGTCTTCAGGACCGGATTGAGATTTTAGGATTTGTTGACGTAGACAAAACTGTGGAGTGGATGAAGGGCACTGGGGTTAAGGTTTTAAACCTTTTGACAAAAGGATCACTTAATCACCTAACAAACCAATTGCGAAAAACTCCCGAAGAACATTTTTCCGATATCAAACAAACTGTGGAATTTGCTCAAGAAGCCGGGATCACAGTGAATGTTTATTTAGAAGACTGGTCCAATGGATACTTACATTCCAGAGATTACGTCATTCAATACTTACAAACAGTTTCCAAATTTCCTATCAAACGTTTTTATTTAGCCGATACATTGGGTGTTTTATCCCCCGAAGAAGTGCGAACCGCGGTGACAGATCTTGTTAGCCTATTTCCCAATTTATGGTTTGAGTTTCACGGGCATAATGATTATGACCTAGCTGTTGCAAATTGTTTGGAAGCAGTGAAAGCAGGGGTTCGAGGACTCCATGTCGCTGTGAACGGTCTTGGGGAACGAGCTGGGAATTCTCCACTGGAAGCGGTAGTGACTGCCCTTCATGACAAAACCAAATTTAGAACCTCAGTTGTCGAAAAGGAAATCACAAGTTCCTCAAGACTTGTGGAAGTATTTTCAGGAAAACGAATCTCGGATAACAGACCGATTGTGGGAGAAGATGTATTCACACAAACAGCAGGTGTCCATGCCGATGGAGACAAAAAGGGTAATTTATATGCAAATCCCATCCTTCCCGAACGATTTGGAAGGAGCCGTGTTTATGCACTCGGTAAGTTAGCAGGGAAAGCAAGTATCACCGAGAACTTAAAACAATTGGGAATGGTGCTTTCCCCTGAGATCGAAAAGAAGGTTCTCGCAAGGGTCATCGAACTTGGGGACCAAAACAAAACTGTCACCAAAGAAGATTTACCTTATATCATTTCTGATATCACAGGGGAAAACTTAGAATCTAGTTTTCGGATCGAAACATGTACAGTCACAAGTGGCATTGGTGTCAAACCAAAGGCGGAAGTGAAAGTGATGTACCAAGGCAAACTCTATGAAGGAAAAGGAGAAGGGGATGGTGGTTACGATGCGTTTATGAATGCCCTCGGAACCATCTTAAAAACCTTGAAGATCCAAATCCCAAAACTCTTTGATTATGAAGTGAGGATTCCACCTGGTGGGAATACCAATGCACTCGTGGAGACTGTCATCACTTGGAAAAAAGAGGGAGAAGGTCACCCCATCCGCACAATCGGTATTGATTCGGACCAACAGGTTGCTGCAGTCAAAGCCACCGAACGAATGTTACATATAATTCTTGGGAGTTTATGATTCACTTTTTAATTGTTGGTCTTGGAAATCCTGGAGACAAATACAAAAACACCAGGCATAATATTGGGTTTATGATCTTAGATGTTTTGGCTTCCGAATTTGGTGTGTCCTTTAAGGACGCCAAAAAATATGCTGAAACCACACATACTTGGGAAGGTGATAAAATCCATTTACTAAAACCTTTGGAGTTTATGAACCTCTCGGGCAAAGCGACACAAACTCTTGCCAATTTGTATAAAATTCCACCCTCACAAATCCTTGTGGTCCAGGACGAAGTCGATTTGCCATTTGGAAAAATCAAAAACAAAATTGGTGGGGGAACTGCTGGCCATAATGGTCTAAAAGATATCGTGGCAAAACTCGGGTCCCAAGAATTCCATCGGCTACGGTTTGGTGTGGGCAAACCGGAAAAAGGGGGGATGGACGTGGCTGACTTTGTTTTACAAAACTTCTACGCGGAAGAAAAAACACAGTTGCAGGCACTCATCAAAGACTCTGTTTCCAAAATCGAAGATTGGATCCGAACGAGTCGTAACCTCCTTTTAAAAGAAACCAAGGCATAACAAATGTCAAAAGAACAAGAGACATCCATCAATCTACGAACCTTATTTTTTCAAACCATTCTTTCGATTGTAATCGTTCTCGCCATTGTGTTTGGCCTTGCTTATTTTTTTCGTAAAGAACTACTTGGGTTTAGCGAACACTTTGTCCGAATTTTTGGATTCCTCGGACTATTCATTGGAATGATCCTTTCCGATAGCCTACCTGCCTTTGTCCCACCCGATGCTTTTTTGATGTTAGCCATTACAGGAGAGATGGACCCTCTAAAGACCATTTTATCGATGTCAGTTGGTAGTATCATTGGTGGAACCATTGCCTATTACATTGGGCTTTATCTTATCCCAAGATTCCATTTGGGCCGGCAAATGGTTTTACACTACGAAGACAAACTCCTTCCTTACATTCGAAAGTACGGATTTGGTGCCGTGGTTCTCAGTGCCCTGACTCCGATTCCGTATTCTTGGATGGCATATACAGTTGGAACGTTTAAGATGCCATACCGATTGTTTTTTCTCGGGTCTCTCTTTCGGTTTGTTCGTATCTCTGTTTATTTTTATGCTATGTACATCGGTTGGATCACGGGAGGTTAAGATGACCGAGGAACGACTATTCCCTAAGTCAGTCGACGAAGTGATTTTAGAAAAAGTCAGGTTTTTCTTTTTACCAGATAGGACTGCAGCTTTTGTCAAAAACCTGATCGATGGAAAGGTTTCCGAACGTGCTCTTATCTGTTGCCATTCAGGTTGTGATGTGTGTAATGAAACCATTTACAACTGTTATATGGCAGTGAAAAAGGAATTGGATTTAAACTAAATTGGATTCCCTTTTTTCTCATTCCAAACAAGTCCCTCTTGCCCACTTGGTGAGGCCAAAAACTTGGTCCGAATTTGTGGGCCAATCAAAAGTGGTCTCTGCCTTACGTTCCATTTCAAAACCCACATCCATTTTATTCTATGGTCCACCCGGTACTGGGAAAACCACTCTTGCACACCTCCTTGCCGAATCTTGGAAATTGGAAAAACGATACTTAAGTTGTGTGACAAGTGGCGTCAAAGAAGTAAGGGAAGTGTTGGAAGAAGGGAAACGACTTGGCACCATTGTCCTTTTTTTGGATGAGATCCACAGGTTCTCTTCTTCCCAACAGGATGCGTTGTTATCAGCTGTGGAAGAAGGGGAAATTATCCTCATTGCCGCCACCACTGAAAATCCAAGTTTTCGAGTGAATAAGGCCTTACTCTCTCGTATGTTGGTCTACCGGCTCACGACTCTCACGGAAGAAGAAGAGGACCAAATATTTTCCTCCTGCCTAACCAAACAAAACTCAAATCGAACGATTCCAGAAGTGGTGAAACAGGAACTCTTTCGAAGGAGTGCTGGGGATGCACGAAAACTCCTTGGGTATCTAGAACGAATCTTAAGTGCCACAAAGGAAGGGGAAGAGGTCACAGAAGAAAAGTTATCCGTCATCCTTGGGGACACCCTTGTTACCTATGATAAAAATAGTGAAAGCCATTATGATATCATTTCAGCTTTTATCAAATCCCTTCGGGGCAGTGATCCGGATGCTGCTTTATTCTATTTGGCGCTCATGCTCGAGGGTGGGGAAGACCCACTTTTTATTGCTAGGAGGCTTGTGATTTTTGCCAGTGAAGATGTAGGAAATGCAAGTGTACATGCTCTTCCTCTCGCAATTGCTACTTGGCAGGCGGTAGAACGTGTAGGAATGCCAGAAGGAAGAATCTCTCTTGGGCAATGTACCACTTTCCTTGCGTCCGCACCAAAGTCTAATGCAAGTTATGTGGCAATCAATGAAGCATTGGCCTTTGTGAAGGCAAGGAATCGTTCCTTCCAAATCCCAAACCATTTACGAAATGCACCCACTGCCACTCACCGTAACGAAGGAGCGGGAGAAGGTTACAAATACCCACATGATTTTCCAGGACATTTCCTGAAAGAACGATACTTCCCTGAGTCCTTTTATCCGAACCCACCAAGTTTTTATTCTCCTTCCAACCAAGGGATGGAGAAAAATCTAAAAGAACAATTGGAAAGGTTATGGGGAGACCGGTATTGAGAGTTTATCTCAAAAATTAGAGATTTTGCCTCCCATCGCGAAAAATACACGAAAACAAAGGGGAAATTCTTTCTCATCTTGACAACTAACCCCTTTCGTGAGAGCATTTTCATACATGGGATCCGCACCGGATAGTTTTGCACCAATCCTCTTACAACTTTTGCTCGGAGTCGGTTTCTCCGCTCTGATCTTATCACTTGCCTTTCTTTTAAACCCAAAGAAAAAATCAAAACCACAAGATACTTTTGAATGTGGTGTTACGTATTATGGAGATGCCAGAGGACTATTTAACATCAAGTTTTACTTGGTAGCAGTCCTCTTTATCCTCTTTGATATTGAAGCAGTGTTTTTATACCCTTGGGCTGTAAATCTCATTGGATTCAAAGAAGCAGGGCTCGGTACGTTTTTTCTTTTCGAAATGTTTTTCTTTTTACTCATCCTTGTGGTGGGTCTATACTATATCTGGAAAAAAGGAGCACTGGAATGGGATTAACAGAAACACTATCCAAACCAGGTGAGATGTTTGGTGACATGTTCCAAGTTGCCACACTCGACAATGTGGTACAGTGGGGACAAAGTTTTTCTTTGTGGCCCTATCCTTTTGCGACGGCTTGTTGTGGAATTGAGTACATGAGTACTTCTTGTGCTGATTATGACATCGCACGTTTTGGTGCCGAACGACCTTCCTTTTCTCCTCGCCAAGCTGACATGATCTTAGTGCTCGGAACCATCACTTATAAAATGGCTCCCGTATTACGCCAGATATACGATCAATTGGCAGAACCTAAATTTGTGATTTCTGTGGGAGCTTGTGCTTCCTCCGGTGGGATGTTTCACACCTATGGTGTGTTACAAGGTGTAGACCGTATCCTTCCAGTGGATGTGTATGTTCCCGGTTGTCCACCTAGACCAGAAGCGTTGCTTGATGCCCTTGTGAAGTTACAAAAAAAAGTCCAAAGCCAAGGTTTGGAAGCTCGCCGCCAAGAAGTCATGAAGAAGATCCAAGAGATCAACGAACGTAACAAACCCCTCGTAGTGGCATGAAAGAAAAACTAACCGAATTTATCCAATCGCAATTCAAAGATAGTTTACTCCCGCAAAGGGACATAAACACTAATCTCCTCTACTTTAGCATCCAAAAGGAAAGTCTTACTACCGTCGTACAGACGTTAAAGGATCATCCAGAGTTTGCATTTACTTTTTTAAATGATCTCACATCGATCGATTGGTTAGGAAAAAGGGAACCAAGATTTGAAGTGGTATACCTGCTTCGTTCCCCAAAAAACAACCATTTCCGATTCCAACTCCGTGTTCCTGTGGGAGAAGGGGAATCGGTTCCAAGCATTGCTGGAATTTTCCCTGCTGCGAATTGGCCCGAACGAGAAGTATTTGATCTGATGGGGATTTCATTTTCCAACCACCCACGAATGGAACGACTCATTATGCCTGATAACTTTGTGGGTCACCCACTCAGGAAAGATTACCCACTCGAAGGTCCAGGCCAAGATTATCTCATCGAGGATTTACTGACCATTCACGTAGAAGAGGATATTGCCGGTTAGGCGGTAAACAATCAATATGGTAATGTACGAAAAAACAGCCGAACACTTTGGCCAAAAATTCAAAGACCTACCAGAAGGTCATTTACTCGTTAACTTAGGACCAAGCCATCCAGCTACCCATGGAATTTTACAAAACGTAATCCAGATTGATGGGGAACGAGTTGTCGACACCGAATCTGTGATTGGCTATGTGCACCGTTGTTTTGAAAAATTAGGGGAACGTTACGACTATAACCAGTTCTTAGTTTGTACGGATCGAATGAACTATGTATCCACTCCACTCAACAACATCGGTTGGATCCTTACCGTTGAAAAGATGATGCAAATCCAAGTCCCTGATCGTGTGACATACGTTCGTATGATCATCTCAGAACTTTCTCGGATTATGGATCATATCATTTGTAATGGGATTATGGGTGTGGACCTTGGAGCCTTCTCTGGTTTATTACACCTTTTTCACCACCGCGAAAACATTTACCAAATTTTAGAGAAACTCACGGGAGCACGCCTCACAACTACCTTTTGCCGTGTGGGTGGAATGGAACGTGATATTTACCCTGAGTTCCAATCTGAGATCAAACTCATTCTAAAAGGTCTCAAACCAGCGTTAGATGAATTCGAAGAACTCCTCATTCGGAATAAAATCTTCAATGAAAGGACCAAAGGCATTGGTGGGATTTCTGCGGAACGTGCCATTGCTTATGGTTTTTCGGGACCAAACTTACGTGCAGCAGGGGTTCCTTGGGACGTAAGGAAAGATGATCCTTATATGTTTTATGATAAGGTAAATTTTGACATCCCGGTAGGAGAAGATGGCTCTGCTCTTGACAGGACTCTTGTTCGTATGGAAGAGATGCGTCAGTCCATGCGGATCATTGAACAGCTGATTGATGGGATTCCTGAAGGACCATACCACGCAGATGTACCACACACTTTCCTTCCACCGAAAGACCGTGTGTACCACAATATGGAAGAACTGATTTATCATTTTAAAATCATTATGCACGGAGTCAAAGTTCCACCGGGGGAATACTACCATGCCACAGAAGCGGCCAATGGGGAACTTGGATTTTATGTAGTATCCGAAGGGGAAAAATCTCCTTGGCGGGTGCATGTGCGACGTCCTTGTTTTTGGTATTACCAAGCATTCCCAGAGATGGTGAAAGGTGGACTACTTGCTGATACCATTGCGACGATGTCCTCACTCAATGTCATTGCAGGGGAGCTTGATTGTTAATGGCGTATCAATTTTCACAAGAATCGGAAAAACGGTTCCAAAGACTTATCCCACAATTTCCAAGCAAACGTTCTCTCATTTTGCCATGTCTTTTTTTATTACAAGCTGACAAAGGTTTTGTGGATACGGAAGGGATGCAATACATCGCCGATCGGATTGGTGAACCAGTGTCCCTCGCACATGTGCACGGTGTAGCTACGTTTTACACGATGTACAACAAAAAACCGGTTGGGAAATTCCACATCCAAATTTGTGCGAATATCTCTTGTTATCTGGCAGGTTCTGATTCTATCACTGAACATGTTTGTTCCAAATTGGGAATCGGTAAAGGGGAAACCACGAAGGATAAAAAATACACTGTGGATGAAGTGCAGTGTCTTGGTGCTTGTGGGTTTGGACCTGTCGCTCAGATCAATGACAAATATTATGAAAATTTAACTCCAGAATCCATCGAAAAGATTCTTTCTGAATTGGAAAAAGAAGGATAACATGGGACTTAAAACCTTACTCACAACTCATATTGGTGCCGGAGATTCTCATACATTAAAACATTACCAATCGGTAGGTGGGTATGAAAGTTTAAAAAAAGCAATCTCCAGTATGACCGCCGAACAAATTGTAAACGATGTCAAAAATTCTGGGCTTCGTGGTCGGGGTGGAGCTGGGTTTCCTACTGGAAACAAATGGGGATTCATTCCTAAAACCGACAAACCAAAATACTTAATTTGTAATGGGGACGAAGGGGAACCAGGGACATTCAAAGACCGAATGCTCATCGAACGTTTCCCTCACATGCTCATTGAAGGCATGATCATTGCTGCAAAAGCCATTGACTCCCACCAAGGTTACATTTACATCCGCGGTGAATTTCACAAGGGGATTCGGATTGTGGAAACCGCTGTGGAAGAAGCTTACAAAGCAGGACTTCTCGGAAAAAATATCTTAGGCCTTGGGTATGATTTTGATTTGGCTGTGTATTCTGGTGCAGGTGCGTATATCTGCGGAGAAGAGTCTGCTCTGATTAATTCTCTCGAAGGCCGGAGGGGCCACCCACGCCTTAAACCTCCATTCCCTGCGGTATCAGGACTCTATGCTTGCCCAACAGTTGTGAATAATGTGGAAACATTTTGTAATGTCCCGCATATCATTCGTATGACGGGGGAGGAATACAAAAAAATCGGAACCGAAAAATCTCCAGGCACGAGACTTTTTGCTGTCAGTGGGCATGTGAAAAAACCTGGGATTTATGAAGTGGAAATGGGAACTCCGATGAAGGAACTCATTTTTGACATCTGTGGCGGAATCAAAAACGATAAATCTCTAAAAGCAGTGATCCCTGGTGGAAGTTCTTCACCCATCCTCACAGCAGAAGAAGCAATGACGGCAACAATGGATTATGAATCCATTGCTTCCCTCAAATCCATGTTAGGCTCTGGGGCAGTGATCATTTTATCGGAAGAAACAGATCTTGTGGAAACCACATACCGTTTGGCAGAATTTTATTCTCATGAATCTTGTGGGCAGTGTACACCCTGTCGCGAAGGAACACATTGGGTCAAAGACCTTCTCCACAAAATCAAAGTGGGAGAAGGGACAGAAAAAGATGTAGAACTCATCTTTTCTCTTTCCCGAAATATGGAAGGTGGCACCACCATTTGTCCGTTAGCGGATGCTTGTGTGATGGCAGTTCGGCCTACGATGACGAAATTTAAGGAAGAGTTTTCTCTTCGATTGAAAAAGGAAGTGAGTGTTTCTCACTAAAGGTCACCAAATACGATGGACTGGGCTTTAATACTTGCTTGGGGGATTAAAATCCTCTCTTTGTTTTTTGTAATCTTAACTGGTGTTGCGTATTATACCCTCGCCGAACGAAAGTTTGCTGGATTCATTCAGGACAGACCTGGCCCTAACCGTGCGGGTCCTTTTGGAATTTTCCAACCTTTGGCTGATGGGATTAAGTTCATTGCCAAAGAGGAAATTTTTCCAAAAAATGTCTCGAAGGGAATGTACCTCCTGGCACCCACAATTTCTATGACGTGTGCAATCATGGCTTGGGCTGTGATCCCCTTTGGTGGGACACTTCCTGCACCAGAGTGGCTGACTGCACTTACCGGTGTGACAACCATCGACTTACAAATTGCAAACCCAGACTCTGGCGTGTTGTACATGCTTGCGATTTCCTCATTGTCAGTGTACGGAATCATGATTGCTGGTTGGTCAAGTAACAACAAATACTCGTTACTCGGTGGAGTTCGCTCGACAGCGCAGATGATTAGTTACGAACTTCCCATGGGACTTTCAATTGTGTCGATTGTGATTATGACTGGTTCTCTCAAACTCACAGACATCAGTGACTCTCAAAAAGACATGTGGAATATCTTATCCCCACCTGGTTTTGTTGCGTTTTTTATCTATGTGACGGCTATGTTTGCTGAAACGAACCGTTTGCCTTTTGACTTAGCGGAAGCTGAGTCGGAACTTGTGGTTGGTTTCCATACAGAATACGGTGCGTTTAAGTTTGCACTTTTCTTTTTGGCAGAATACATGAACATGATCACCATGTCTTGCCTAACCACCTTACTTTTCTTTGGTGGATATAATGTGCCATTCCATATTGGAGCCGGATCAGAATACCAAGCCTTCATTGGACTTGGGTTTTTTATCTTAAAAGTATTGTTTTTTGCCTTTTTGTTCATTTGGGTTCGTTGGACCCTTCCAAGATTTCGTTATGACCAACTCATGAAACTCGGTTGGAAAAAGATGATCCCTTGGGGGCTATTTGTTGTGTGTTTTGCCTCCATCTATACAGTGTATTGGAAAGAAGGATGGATGAAATTATTTATATGAACCTAGAAACTTCTCCATCACTTTTGCTTTTTGTGTTTTTTGGAACAGTCACTGTGATCACAGCGTTAAGTGTGATTTTCCAAAAAAATCCAGTAGTCTCAGCAGTTTCCCTAGTTTTTACCTTTTTTTCCCTCGCAGGGATTTATGGGATTATGGGAGCCTTGTTCATCGCCACCATGCAGGTGTTAGTGTACGCGGGCGCCATTATGGTGCTTGTTGTGTTTGTTCTCATGTTACTTTCCCAAAGAGCAGAAACAATGTCTCGTTATCGCAAACACCCCATTCGTTTGGTATTATTAACTGTATTTGTGATCGGATTTTTTTTCCTGCTCTATTCGGCACTCACTACCGGTGTCCCTCATTCGGAACAAATGGGAAAAGGCTATGAGAATGCAGAGTATTCCTTCCCCATCCAAGGAACGGCCACTGTGAATGCCAAAGGGAATGTTGCCACTGTTGGTGCATCCACCTATTTGGATTACCTTTTGCCATTTGAAATGATTTCGATTCTGTTACTTGTGGCAGTTCTTGGGGCAGTGATCCTTGCCAAAAAGAAACTCACAGAAATCGACCAAACAAAGGATACGGTTTTATGAATCCAGTTATCAACGGAATCCCCGTTCACTATCTCCTCGGCCTTGCGGGAATCCTATTTTCCATTGGGGTACTTGGAGTTCTCATCAGACGAAACATTGTGATCATTTTTATGTCTGTGGAACTCATCCTCAACTCAGTGAATTTAGTCTTTGTTACTTTCTCCAAAGCCTTATCTCATATCAATGGGGAAACCATTGTTTTCTTTGTGATGGCAATTGCTGCAGCGGAAGCAGCTGTGGGCCTTGCTCTTGTCATCGCGATTTTCCGTCACAAAAAATCCACGAATGTGGATGAACTCCAATCGATGAAATGGTAAACCTATGTTAGATTTATTTCCAATCGTTGTTCTCCTCCCTCTGCTTGGTTTTTTGCATAACGGACTCTTAAAAGACCGGATCCCGCATCGATTTGCTGGAGCCATTGGAACCCTTGCCGTATTTATCCCTTTCCTTATCACCTTAGGTGCGTTTAACGAATTTAATCCAATGGAACGAACAGCACCACATCTTGTGCCAGTCTTTGATTGGATTGTGATTGGCGATTTTAAATCCTCCTTTGGTTACCAAATCGACCAACTGTCGCTTTACATGACTCTCATCATTACAGGAATTGGATCACTCATCCATTTGTATTCGATGGGTTATATGAAAGGGAATAAAGGATACAACCGGTTTTTTGCTTACCTCAATTTATTTATCTTTTGTATGTTAAACCTTGTCCTGAGTGACAATTTGGTTCTGACCTTCCTCGGTTGGGAAGGGGTTGGTCTTGCTTCCTACTTACTCATCGGTTTTGATTATGACAAATCCTCTGCAGCAGAAGCAGGGATGAAGGCATTTATTTTAAATCGAATTGGGGATGTTGGTTTTATCTTAGGGACAGGATTTCTTTTTTGGTTAGGTGGGAGTTTGCAATACCTTACCCTACAAACCAATTTGAGTGAACTGTCTGGGTTTGCAAATTACGCAAATCTCATTGCCCTTTTCTTTTTTATTGCTGCGATGGGTAAATCAGCACAGATCCCACTCTATGTTTGGTTACCAGATGCGATGGCAGGTCCAACTCCTGTATCGGCTCTCATCCATGCGGCCACTATGGTGACTGCAGGAGTATTTCTCATTGTAAGGCTTAACTTTGTATTTTTCCTCGCACCTGATACTTCCTTTTTCATTGCATGCATTGGAGCTCTCACTGCTTTATTCGCGGCAACCATTGGGCTTTTGCAAAACGATATCAAAAAAATCCTCGCATACTCCACCGTATCCCAGTTAGGTTTTATGTTCCTTGCCATGGGTAGCATGAGTTATGTGGCAGGACTATTCCATTTAATGACCCATGCATTTTTTAAAGCATTGTTATTCCTTGGTGCAGGTTCTGTTATCCATGCCCTTCATCATGAACAAAACATCAAACATATGGGGAAACTCTTTGGAAAAATCAAAATCACTTCCTTAACCTTTTTACTCGGAACGTTTGCGATTGCTGGTTTTTTCCCATTTTCTGGATTTTTTTCAAAAGATCTAATCTTAGAAAAAACTTACACCTACGGTGCGTTTGGTTCCATCCTATGGACAGTGGGTGTTGTGGCTGCTTTTTTCACTTCGTTTTATATGTTCCGTCTTGTGTTTGTTGTATTTTTTGGAAAGGACAATATAGACTCCCATCATAAAGTACATGAATCTCCTTGGACCATGACGTTACCACTTGTGGTACTGGCTGTGGGAGCAGTTTTGAGTGGATTTTTTCTCACTCCTCATTTCTTTTTGCACATCGATACATTGGAACGATACTTTGCTCCAGTTTTGGAACGGGGGACTGTGCTTGCCAACCAAATGGGAACATTTACCAAACACACAGAACTCACTCATCAAGTTGAGATTTCCCTTGCGGCTTTTTCTGTCGCCATCGCAAGTATTGGACTACTCTTAGCCTATTTGATTTACCAAAGGAAACAAAGTCCAATCCTCGAGGAACATACAGGTTTTCGTAAGATACTCTTTCATAAATACTACATTGATGAACTCTATGATGTGCTTATTGTAAAACCCTATGTCTTCCTATCCAAAGGCATTGCATTTACCTTTGATGTCAAAATCCTAGATCGTTTTTTTCTGGGGATTGGTGGGAGTTTTGGTTTGATTGCCAATGGGTTACGTAGACTCCAATCTGGATTCATCGGTGATTATGCTTTGTATGTGGTTCTTGGTACGTTTTGTATCTTGGTATATTTATTAACAAGGGGGGTGTAAGGTGCCGGAACAAATTTTATCCATCATTATCTTTTTACCGATTGTTTCCTCTTTTCTCATCGTAGTACAAAAACGTGTGGGAGCAGTGGTTGTCATCTCTGCATTATCCTCTGCGTTTACGACGATTCTATCTGTGGGTCTCTTTTTCTTTTATGATGCTTCTAAATCTGGGTTACAATTTGTCCATTGGATTCCGGATTGGATCCTTTCAGGCAAACTCAGTGTGGATTACCACGTAGGTCTCGATGGAGTTTCCTTACTTTTATTTGCCCTCACTGCCTTTATGTTCTTTTTGTCGAGCATTGCCTCTTGGTCCAATATCCCAAAAAAGATCAAAGAATTCCATATCTGTTTACTTGTCTTGGAGACGGCAGTGCTTGGGGTATTTGCCGCAGGGAACTTAGTTTTGTTTTATGTATTTTGGGAGCTCATGGTGCTTCCGATGGTTCTTATGATTGGAATTTGGGGTGGGGAAGAAAGAACGAAAGCCGCACTCAAATACTTTCTATTTTCGATGGCTGGATCCTTGTTTATGTTAGGTGGGATTTTAACACTTTATTTTAAAACAGGGAAAACTTCCATTGAATCCCTTTCCACTGCAAGTTTAGCTCTGTATTCAGAGCCCCTTCAATGGTTTTTGTTTTTTAGTTTTTTTCTCGCCTTTGCGATCAAAATCCCACTTTTCCCATTCCATACTTGGATGCCAGATGTCCATACACAAGCACCTACAGTCGGTTCGGTCGACCTTGCAGGTGTGTTATTAAAGATTGGTGCTTATGGATTCATCCGTTTTTGTATTCCGTTTTTCCCAGAACAAAGTCTTTTTTCACAAACAGGTGTACAAACCCTTGCCGTAATAGGGATTGTATATGGATCGATGGCAGCGCTTGTGCAAACTGATATTAAACGAATCGTTGCCTATAGTTCTTTGTCCCACCTCGGATTTTGTATCATCGGTATCTTTTCTTTTACTACAGAAGGTGTAGTGGGTGGGATGTTACAAATGGTTTCCCATGGAATTTCCACTGGCATGATCTTTCTTATGATTGGTATGATCTATGAAAGAGCACATACCAGAAACATATCCGAGTTTGGTGGTCTTGCGGGCCAGATGCCAGTCTTTTCTACTTTTTTTCTCATTGCAGTACTTTCTTCCATTGGCCTACCCGGAACAAATGGGTTTGTAGGAGAGTTTCTCATCCTAATGGGAGCGATCAAATCCAATGTATGGCTTGGAGGCATTGCCGCAACTGGTGTAGTGCTCGGAGCCTTATACCTGTTATGGTTTGTGAAACGTTTCCTTTTTGGTGTGAGTAAAACCATACAAGCAAAACCATACAAAGATCTCACATTTAGAGAAATGGGAATTTTAAGTCCACTTGTCGTAATGATTTTTTGGATCGGTCTTTATCCAAAACCATTTTTAGAAATTTTACATTCATCCTCGAATGTTTTTTTGAATGCTGGATCCATCGAATCTGTTTCAGAAAGAAAACAAATCCAAAAGGATTTTCTGGGAACAGGCGAACAAAGATTATTTGCAGATTATATTAGTTTAGGTAAGGAACCAAAAACTTTTGAAGAAAGATTAGGATCTTATAAATCTTCATTTGCATTACCTACTATGGCCATAAACCAAGAATCAATTCCAAAAGTAGAAGAGAACTTGGAGAATCTAGAGAACTCCATTGAATCCGATTTTAAATTGGAACAAACTCCTAGCGAGAAAAAAGGAAACTAACATGTCTTATACTCCTTCTTCTAATGATTTAATCGCAATCTCTCCTATGCTTATTCTATGTGGAATTGCTTTACTTTCTCTTGTCGTTCAGTTTTTAATTCCGAAAGAGGAAGAGGGTAAACCACTTTGGATCCTTTCTGTATTGGGAATTCTTGCTGCAATGTATGCGCTTTATCACATTACATCTTCTCCAGGGTATGGAAAATTTTTTGGATCCCAAATATCAATCAGTCCTCTAACTGTTTGGCTCAGTGCTATTTATTTAATTGCAGGTCTCATCACATTACTCATCGCACCTCCTTTTTTATCACAACACAAAACTCTATTCCCAGAGTTTTTTCCCTTATTACTTTTCTGTTTGTCGGGAATGATGTTTCTCACTTCGGGTTATGATCTCATCGTCATTTTTGTTGGATTGGAAATCCTTTCCCTTGCATTGTATGTGATGATTGGAATGGCAAGGACTTCCGTTTCAGCTTTAGAAAGTGCGATGAAATACTTTTTGTTAGGAAGTTTTAGTTCTGGTTTTATGTTACTTGGTATTGCCTTTTTGTATGGTGGTTCTGGTACAACGAATTTAGATGGAGCTTTACGAGGTTTATTTTTAAAAGGATACGAAGCCAACTTTTCAAAGTTAGGTCTTGGATTATTTTTAGTTGGAGTATCCTTTAAAGCTGCGTTGGTTCCTTTTCATTCTTGGACACCCGATGTATATGAAGGTGCTCAAACTCCAATCACTGGATTTATGGCAAGTGCTGGAAAAGCTTCTGCTCTTGGACTTGTAATCATCATTTTTAATCATGTTCCTGTCGGTGAGATTGGGAATGTTTGGAAAATACTCATGGGTTCAATTGCACTAATCTCCATGACATGGGGAAATATCGTTGCACTCAAACAAGAAAATTTAAAACGAATGTTAGCCTACTCTTCCATTTCACACGCGGGATATATTGTTGCCGGGATTGCTTGTGGTGCTTCACTTGAAGCTTTATATTATCTTTTTTCGTATTCTTTACTCAACCTAGCTGCATTTGCTATTATCTCCTATTTGGAACAAGGGAAACATGAAGTCACTGTGAGTGGAATTTCTCACTTAAGCGGTGAACATCCGTTAACTGCTCTTGCTCTCAGTGTGATTTTTTTATCCTTTGCTGGGTTTCCCCCACTCATAGGATTTTGGACTAAACTTTTCCTTTTACAGAAAATGGCAGAATCGGATTTATTTTTCAATCGTGTCCTACTCTTTGGTGCGGTGGCAAACTCCTGTATCGCTTTTTATTATTATATGAAAATCACAATCCAATCCTATATGAAACAGGAAACAGGCACAGTCGCAGGTGTACGAGATTTGCCAACAATGCCGACACTTGGATTTTTGGTCTTTTTACTCTGCGTGTTTTTTACTGCAGGATGGCTTTTTTTCCAACCAGGTGCCTTACTCTAAATCTGTTATAGCAGAATTACATCCAGGATAGCGAAAAACAAGTTGATTCCCAGAGGAACGGGAAAAGGCTAGTGGAAAGGTGGTAAATTCGAATGGCAACGATAGTCAGAAAAAACGAAACGATCCAGGACAAAGACCAAGTGAAAGCATTCCTCACCCAAAAAGGTCTCGTGTATGAGTCTTATAAAACTCCTGAGTCATTAGATCTTATCCTTGGCCAAAAAGGTTTATCCGATGCGGAAAAAGAAGAAATACTTTCTGGTTTGGAATACCGTTTTGACCAATTGAAAAAAGAGCATGGTTATAAAGCAAATGACCTTGTGGTCCTACATGATGAAGTTCCTGGCATCAATGATATGCTCGCGAAGTTTGACAAACTCCATATCCATACTGATGAGGAAGTTCGTTATATCATCGATGGAAGTGGAATTTTTGGATTTATCATCGATGGAGAACGATTTGAAGTGCATGTGGGAAAAGGAGACTTTATTTCCATCCCTGCAAATACAAACCATTGGTTCACATTGGACAAAAATTTACGAATCAAAGCAGTTCGTTATTTTAAAGATAATTCTGGTTGGACCCCTGTGTATGTAGATGAGTCAAAAGTTCTCATCAATGCATAAGAGATTTAAAAAATAGAATTAACATTCTGATAAAAACCATTCTCCCGATTTGTTCGGGTGGGTGGGTTACGGCAAAATGTTACGCAAGGATTCTCGTTGGGACTCGGGTTTTTTAAGTTTTTTTAATTCAGTTATGTTGATTTGGGTCCATCAGATTCAGAAATTCCAAACCATTCCACTATGAATTGTAAGGTTTTCCTTCCTTGGTAAAAGTTTTCTTCCAAACTTCCTACCAAATCAAAACTTCCATGTTTTGACATAAAGTTTTGGAATTCTTCCCCTTTGTTCCAAATCATAAACTTTAATGAACCACTCCCCACAATATGGAACCTAACATGTTTCCCTCCGCTCAGAGGAGTTAGATGAATTGCTTTGGCATTTTTGATTCCTAATTTGATGTCAGGATTCCCTTGGCCAAATGGTTCTAAGTCTTTCCATTCCTTTAAAAGTTTATCACCCATTTCTTCGGGTAAAACAGTAAAGTCAGTCTCAATTTGATGAATATTCTTACTTAGATTATCTTCGTCTAACCAAAGTTTTGCTTTCTCATACAATTCGGATTCAAATTTTGGAAGTTGATCAATCGTGATGGAAAAACCACCTGCTTCGGGATGACCACCAAAATGTAAAAAATGATGAGAAAGTGATTCTAAGAGTTGGAGTACATTCTCTTGTCCATAAGAACGGATACTACCTCTCGCATCACCATTGTCAGGTGCTATAAAAATAGCAGGTTTTTTATATGTATCTACCATTCTTGTGGCAACAATTCCACTGACACCTGGTTCCATATCAGGTTCGTAACAATACACCACTTCTTTCCCTGTTCGTTCTGGTTTTCTGGCAAAATATCGTTCCACACGGTCCATATTCCGTTTGGTACGTTCTTTCCGTTCTTCATTGATCGATAGGAGGAGTTTGGCTCGTATTTTAGCGTCGGATTCCGATTCCGATAAAAGTAGGGAAACTGCCTCTTCCGTTTTCCCCATCCGACCTGCGGCATTCACAACGGGACCAATGGACCATCCTAAATCTTTGGTTGTGATTCCATTTGGATTGAGTTTGAGTTCTTTGAGAAGTTCTTTAAGGCCTTTTCTTTTTTTGTCACCTATATAGAGTTTGGTGAGGGATTCTAGAGCAAGTTTCACAAAATGGCGATTTTCTCCCACAAGAGGCATCATATCGGTGATGGTTCCAATGCCTGCAAGGTCTGTTTCTTCCTCCAATTGTTCAAAAAACTGAGGGATTTTTTGGCATTGGAAATAGAATAATTTTCTTTCGTCATCTAACGGAATATTTGTGGAAAAATCTTCTGGGTAAGGATTTACAGTCGTATTCGAAAAGTTTATCGTATTTGTGGTTTCGGAGCTTAGTTTGATTCCATTTTGGAAATACTGAACAACTTTCGAACCATCTTCTGCTAGAATGGTTTTGGAATAATACTGATTCCATTCAGAACTTTGGTGGAATAAAATCGCCGTAACTAATTTAAACGACAAGGCAGCGGTGCAGATTTTTTTTTCTGGGTATTCTGAGTCGGTGCGTCTTGGGTTAATGAGAGCACAATTTTTGGGAATACGAACTGGTACTTCGTGGTGATCGAGGACAATCACTTGGATTCCAAGGGAAGTTAATTCATCAATTTCGTCTGCTTGGCTTGAACCAAAATCAAGAGTGATTAATAAATCGGGTTTTGCTTTTTTGATTTTAGAAACTGCTTCTTTACAAAGTCCGTATGGATCACTTTCAGAGGAAACCATCACTTCTAAATTGGCAGATTGGAATTCTGGATGTGATTTTAAAAAGAATGCAAGTAAACAAGTGGAACTGACTCCATCCGAATCTCTATCTCCATAGAGTAAGATCTTACGATTGGATTTTACTACTGTTAACAGTAAAGAAACTGCCTCTCCCATGTCAGGAAGGGAAAAAGGAGAATGGAAACAGGAAAAATCAGAATGAAGGAGTTCTTTTGGGTGTATGCTTTGGAAACCCTCCCTTCGATCGACTAAATACCGAAGGATGGGTCTTTTAGAATCAACTTTGGTTCGAACTTCGGATAAAGTTGGTCCGAAGTGAACCTTTGTTACATGATGCAATTGCCAATAATTTTGGAACCAAATTCCACTTCAAGTCCTGGTGTTTTGATATCACCAACTACCTTTCCATTCTTTTTTAGTTCCACTTTTTCTTTCGCATCGACATTCCCTTTCAGATTGCCAAGAACCACTAAACTTCCTACCTCCACATCCGCTTCTACATCACCCGTTTCATCGATGATGAGTTTGCCATGGGAAGTAATGGTACCTTTGAATTGGCCTTTGATTTTTAATGTTTGGTTGAAGGAAAGGGTTCCGCGAAACGTGATGTCGTCGCTTATAATTGTGTCTATCGATTCGTCTTTCATCAGTAGGGATAGTGTGTTTTCATAGTTAAGTTTTGGCAACTCTATCGTTTTCGGTGTTTTGAATTAAACGGAAAAAAGTTCATATTTTGAAGGGAATTCTCTTGTCTCACTGGTTCCATCTCTGAAACTGGGTCTCAAAGAATAGGAAACAGCAGTGAAAATTAGGCGCTTCTGGAAGTCTGGGTTCATCCTACTTCTAGCGGTTTTCATCAATCTAAATCTGGTTGACGACCGGTTTGTTTCACCCCTCGAAGATTTGGATTTCCAATACCAATCTTACGAGTTGGAGGAAACGACTCGTGTGCTTTCTTCCTCTAAGGAATCCAATCAGGTTCTCAAACTCGTTCCGAGCAAACGAGAACATTCCCTTGTCAAAATTTGCCTCAATCGATTTTCGATTTTAACGACAGAAACTGAATTTTTTACCGAAATCTCTATCTTATTTTTCTTTCTTTACCTACCTCCGCCCTTTTTGGCGTAAACGTTGCATGTAATTTACGTCCATTCCCTGTAAAATTTTTATAGGGTGGTTTCATATTTGAAATAGGTATTATGTTAGAAAAAATCATTCAGTTTTCCATCCACAAAAGGGCAACAGTTCTTGTGATCACCGCAGTACTCACCCTTGTGGGTTTTTATAATGCACTCAATTTATCCATTGATGCGATTCCGGACGTGACAAACGTCCAAGTATCCGCCGTTACTTCCGTTCCAGGTTTATCTCCTCTTGAGGTAGAACAATTTATCACATATCCCATTGAACTTGAGTTTAACGGGATGCCAAAAGTTACCGAAATTCGATCCATTTCAAGAACAGGTGTGAGTTCGGTAACTGTTATATTCGAGGACGGAACCGACATTTACTTTGCAAGGCAACTTGTAAATGAACGTCTAAAACAGGCTGAGAATTTTATTCCGAAATCATATGGTAGACCTGAACTTTCTCCTATTGCCACAGGTCTTGGTGATATTTATGAATTTGCTTTAGTATCAGAAAGTCATACTCCAGAAGAACTCCGCACAGTGATGGAATGGGAAGTCGCAAGGCAACTTCGTTCGGTCAAAGGGATCATTGATGTAAACGTTGTGGGAGGAGATGCCAAACAATTCCAAATCAAAATCGACCCCAAACGACTGTTATCTCATAATCTCACTCTTTCCCATATCACAGAAGCTTTAGAAGGAGCCAATGTAAACTTGGGTGGAGGATACATCCAAAAGGGTGAGGAACAATTTGTCATTCGGGGAGAAAGCCAATTTAAATCCATCGATGATATCGCTCGTTTATCGGTTCGAACTTCAAGAGATGGGATCCCACTCACACTCGGTCAAATTGCCCGAGTGGAAACAGGACCTGCACTCAGGTTTGGTCTGAGTACCATGAATGGCAAACGAGAAGTGGTAGGTGGAACTGCCATGATGTTACTTGGTAGTAACTCATTACAAGTTGTAGGCCGAGTGAAAGAGAAGATGAAGGAAATTGAGTCAAGACTCCCACAAGGGATGAAGATCCAAGTGTATTATGACCGGTCTGAATTCATTGGCCGAACACTCTCCACAGTTTTTACCAATTTAGTGGAAGCCGCCATCATCGTTTTAGTTTGTTTGATCCTAACACTTGGCACCGTTAAAGGTGCGTTTGCTGTTGCCCTTGCCATTCCCGTTTCGATGATGATTGCCACAATTTTGATGAATGCCTTTGGGATTGTGGGGAACTTAATGTCTCTCGGAGCACTTGACTTTGGACTCCTCGTGGATGGTTCCATTGTGATGTTAGAATCCACTCTCCATGGATTTCTCATTCGAAAAAGTTTCCTTCTCTCCAAAACTTCTGCCCAAGACATGGAAGATGGAATGGAAGATGTCATCATGGAATCCTGCATCAAGGTAGTACGGGCTTCTGCATTTAGTGTGGGGATTATTTTACTCGTATATTTACCACTGATGACACTGGAAGGTGTGGAAGGGCGGATGTTTCGTCCAATGGCAATTACCGTAGCATTTGCGTTAGGTGCAGCACTCCTTTATTCCATCACAACATTCCCAGCCCTCATGTCCTATATTTACAAAAAACCAATTTTACATGAGTCCGCTTTTTGGGAAAAATTCCAAAACAAATATGCTGAAATTTTAACGTATGGAATGAAATTCAAACGCCAGTTTACCTATGCAGGGATTGGAGTAGTTGTCATTTCCTTTATGCTCGCCTCTACTCTAGGTTCAGAATTTTTACCAAGGATTGATGAGGGTGAAATCGCAGTTGATATCAAACGCCTTCCCTCTACAGCGATCAACCATTCCAGGGATTTGAATTTGGAAATGGAGAAGGTGATTTTGAAGTTTCCAGAAACAGTGAGTGTTGTCTCAAGGCAAGGCCGTGGGGAATCTGCGGCAGAACCCATAGGTTCGGAAGAAGGTGAGATGATGGTGAAGTTAAAACCAAGGAAAGAATGGGTCACCGCAAAAGATAGAGAAGAGTTGATGGAGAAGATGAAAGTCTCAATCAACCAAAATGTTCCTTCTTCTTACATCAGTTTGTCGCAACCGATCGAAAATCGCGTGAATGCTTTGTTATCTGGATCAAAAGCAGATATTGTGATTAAAATCTATGGTGATGATTTAAAAACATTAAAATCAATCGCAGATAATTATGCATCCAAAATCAAAAAGATCCAAGGTGCTGCTGACTTACGAGTTCAAAAGTTACTCGGTCTACCTCTGCTCGAGATCAAAATGAACCGTGGCAATATGGCTCGTTACGGGGTCAGAGCAGAGGAAGTTTTAACAACCATCGAAACACTTCGTGTTGGGTTTAACGCGGGTAAAGTATATGAAGGTTACAAACGATTTGATTTGATTGTTCGCCTTGATGCTGACGTAACAGATATTGGTGTGATTGAGAATGTGCCCGTCATGACTGAGCTCGGAGGAACTGTTCCGTTAGGTCAGGTCACAGATATCCAAATGACAGAAGGTCCTGCTGCATTGTATCACGAGGGACTCAAACGTAGAATCCTTGTAGAAGTAAACGTTCGCGGACGAGATATGATTGGTTTTGTGAATGATGTACAATCTGCAACGGAGTCCATCGAGTCAAGTTTACCACAAGGTTATTATGTGGATTGGGGTGGACAATTTGAGAACTTTACTCGTGCCAAAAACAGGTTGGCAATTGTAATTCCCATTGCAGGTGCTATTATTTTTGGAATGTTATTCATTGCATTTGGCAGTGTTTACTATGCGTTAGGTGTATTTATCCTTGTTCCTCTATCATTGTCAGGTGGGATTTTATCTCTTGTGATGAGGGGGCTTCCCTTCTCAATTCCAGCTGGTGTTGGGTTTATCGCAGCAGCAGGTATCTCCGTGTTAAACGGGGTTGTGTATGCATCTGCATTAAAAGACCAATTAAAAATCACAAGGGATCCATCAATCGCAGTGGTTGAAGCTGCTGTTTATACCCTAAGAGCAGTAGCGACAACAGAACTTGTGGCCATCATTGGATTTTTACCGATGGCGATTGCTTCGAGTGCTGGAGCGGAAGTACAAAGGCCACTCGCCACAGTGGTGATGGGAGGGGTACTTGTTGCTACCATTTTGTCTCGATTTTTATTACCAATTGCATTTGAGTTTTTAGTCAAACTAGCACAAAGACAAGAACTAAGACAAATGGAACGAGAAAGAAAGATGAACGATTACTTTGTAGAAGAAATGAAAAAATACAAAGCATCAGATTCATTCCATTCTACTGACCATTCCCATGGAACTCACTTAGTAAAGGAAGTCCAAGAAGATGAAGAAGATCCAAAACAATCAAAACAAAATCAAAAATCAAAACGAAAGAGGACATAGATGAAACCAAATTATTACGTAGCACACCCTTGGCATGGATTGGAATTAGGACCAAAAGCTCCAGATGAGTTAGATGTTTTCATTGAACTGACTCCGCAAGATACAGTGAAATATGAAATTGATAAAGCTTCTGGTTTTATTCGTGTAGACCGACCACAAAAGTATAGCAACCGTTCTCCTACTTTATATGGCTTTATCCCTCGTACATTTTCCGGTGAAGCTTCTGGCAAACATTGTTCTGATGTAGTGGGAAGACCTGATATTGTGGGTGATGGAGATCCAATTGATATTTGTGTATTGAGTGTGAATCCAATCACTCATGGTAACATGATTCTGACTGTGATTCCGATTGGTGGATTACGTATGATTGATAAAGGGGAAGCAGATGACAAAATTGTCGCTGTACTCAAAGGAGATGAAGTATTTGGTCAAATCAAAGACATTTCAGAAGTACCAAAAGCACTCATTAACAAACTCCATCACTATTTTCTCACTTATAAATTAGATCCGAACTCTCCATCCACGGGAACAGTCGAAATAACAGAAGTGTATGATCGGGCTGAAGCGATCAAGGTCATTCAATTTGGTATAGAGGATTATATCAAAAAATTTGTAACTGTATGAAGCAATTAATTAGATATCTACTCATTCCTTTTTTGGGATTCATGGCAAGTGCAGTTTTTTCAAAGGAAAAAGCTGTATATGAATTACATTCAAAGGATGAGTTGTTTTATTTGGGCGAAGATTCAAGAGCGCAGGATTCCAAAGAAAAATGGAATTTAGACGAATTGGAAAATTTTGCAGTCACGAGTAATCCACTGTATTTGCGAGAAAAACAAAATATTGGTATGGCCCGTGGTGATGTGATCACTGCGAGTTTGTATTACAATCCCATTGTGAACATGCAACAGCAGTTTATGGGTGCCTCTTCCAAAGCAGCAACAGGTCTTCCCGAAACATCGATCATTTACAACCAACCTTTTGATATGAGTGGTGTAATCCCCCAACGTGAAAAGGTAGCCAAACAAGAGTTTTTGGCTACAATTGCTAGTTTTCGGGATTTTGATCGGTTGTTTCGATTACGACTCCGCCAAAATTTTTGGACCTACTTATACGTTACAGAACAGATTAATTACCAAAAAGAATTTTTAGAGAATTACCAAGACCTTCTCGATTTAACGAAGTTACGTGCCGAGAAAGGGGATATTTCGTTTTTAGAGTACGACCGTTTGGCTCTGGAAAGGGTTCAAATCGAAAGAGAATACCGAAATGCAAGGATCCTTCGTGCTCAAGTTGTTAAAAACTTACGAGTGTTAATTGGGATTTCTGATATCAATTCACCTCTCAATATTAAAGGAAGGTTAGAATTTATCTCCACAAAGGAATTCGGAATTGATCTGAATGATTTTGATATAGAAGAAAGACCAGACCTTGTTGCTTTAAAAATCAGACAACAAAGAGAACGGATGAATATTGAACTCAAAAAAAGAGAAATCATTCCTCCGCTAACCCTTGGAGTAGAGTTTTTGAATAAAGGAAATGAAAATGTTGCAGGTATTTATGCAGCCACTCCACTTCCACTTTTTGATCGAAAACAAGGTGAAATTTTAAAATCAGAAGAATCATATAAAAAATTAGGATTTGATGTAGATGCGAAAAGAAATGAAATTTTATCGGAAATATCTGCAGCCATCAAAGAATTACAAGCAAGAGAGTCACAGTTACTTGATTACCAGAAAATGGGACTCTTAGAAAAAAACAAAGAAGTGCAAGAAAAATCGAGGCTTGCATACATTCGTGGTGCTTCCAATTTAGTTACATTTTTGGAAGCGGAAAAAAACTATCTTAGTGTGCTTAGAAGTTATTATGAAATCATTTACCTTTATTACAACGCTTTGGAAGGATATAAAGCATCCATAGGAAAAATGGAAAACTCGGAGTTTTAACCCAACATGCAAAATGAATTGAATTTAAAAAAAATTAGAAATATCAGTATTCTCGTTCTACTTGGAAGTGTTTTGTATTTTGGTTATACAAAGTTCTTTGGATCTGGAAAAAAAACAGAAGCTCTCACCGAGGATAAATCCAAATTTATCATTTCCAATGAAATCCAAAAAAACCATCCATTTTCTGTGGTTTATTTACAGGAAAGAGCATTAGAAGAAGAATTACAACTTCCAGGAACAGTATCGTATGACATGAATAATGTGGCAAAAGTTGGTTCTCGTGTGAATGGCCGAATCGTTCAAGTTTTTGTGAAAGAAGGTGAATACGTAAAAAAAAGTACTGCACTTGCTTCCATCCAATCTGTTGATTTAGGAACAACAGAAGCTAATTACTTGAAAGCTCGCGCAAGACTTGAAGCATTAAAAGTTCAAGCTGATCGTGCAAAAGATTTGTATGAACGAAAAGTAACATCTGCCAAAGAATATGAAATGTCTCTTATGGATTATAAATCCGTGAAGGCAGAGATGGAGACATCGAGGAATGCCTTAGAAAACCTTGGTCTCAATGAAACTGAAATCGCAAATTTAGAGGCTGGAAAATACAATTCTAAAAATTTATATATACGAACTCCCATCTCAGGCACAGTCACAGAAAGGGAAGCGATCATTGGACAAGCAGTCAATGCACGTGATAATTTATTCACTGTTGCCGATTTATCAGTGTTATGGATTAATCTAGAGGTGTATGAAAAGGATTTGGCTTCGATTCGTGTGGGAAATGAAGCAAAAGTCATTCCCATTGGCTCTAAAGATGAATCATTAAAAGCCGTTGTCTCTCATGTGGGTGACGTAATTGACCCTGTGAAAAAAACAGCAGAGATACGGTTGGAAGTTCGCAACTCAAAAGGTAGATTACGCCCTGGCCAAAGTGTCACAGCGACTGTCGTTGGCGCAATGGTCACATCATCGGTTAACAAAGCAAAGGTGATTCCATCTAATTGTATTCATAAAATCGAAGGGGAAAATTTTATTTTTGTCAGAAATCCGGATGGCTCTTTTTCTGCGAAAAAAATTGGTATCGGAAAAACGTATGACAATTGGGTAGAAGTGACAGATGGTGTTGGATCGGGAGAAGCCATCGTGGAAGAGGGGAGTTTTGTCTTAAAAAGTGAATATTTGAAACTCTAATCACTAGTTTTTTGTTGACATAACGCCCATTTCCTATTTATCTGTTTAGTATGAAAGACCTCACGGAAAAACAAGAATCTGTTTTGCAATACATCTCGGACACGGTCCGAGAAAAGGGATTTCCCCCTACCATCCGTGAGATTGGTGACCAATTTGGAATCACTGCCAAAGGTGCTTACGACCACCTAAAAGCGATTGAAAAAAAAGGTTATATCCGCACTTCCAAAAACCAAAGCCGTGCCATCGAACTTCTCAAAGGGAATGCGGACGAAGCACTTCTCGTTCGTGCTTCTGGGATCCCACTCCTTGGCCAAGTGGCAGCAGGAAATCCCATCCTTGCGGAAGAAAATATTGAAGAATACATTGCCGTTCCAGATGATTTGGCAACAAAACCCGGAACATTTGCCTTAAAGGTAAAAGGTGATTCTATGGTGGAAGCAGGGATCAGTGATGGGGATATCGCCATCATCCAAAAAAAAGATACGGCACGGAATGGTGAAATTGTCGTAGCGATGATCGATAATGAAGCCACTCTCAAGGTGTTTTACAAAGAACCAGACATGATCCGTCTGGAACCTCGGAACGCAAAACTCAAACCCATTCGCACAAAGAAAGCAACGATAATTGGAAAACTCATTGGTCTCTATCGTATTTACTGATTGACCAAGAGTAGGTTTCCTTTCATCCTAGAAGGGATGTCGAAACATCTCTTCTCACTCGCCTGTATCACACTCTCCCTTTTCCTTGTCAGTTGTGCTCCCAAAAAACAAGAAATCAATGCTTATGATTTAAAACGTGTTTTGGAACGATTTGCTCAAAACCGAATCCAAACGGGGCTGATGGCAGATACTAAACGACCAACTCCATCAGATGTACAACTATTTGAAGAAGCATGTGATGTGTATCGTTTGTCGATTCCAGAGGCAAAAGAAATGTTAAAAAAAGAGAATAAGGCATTATACGAGTCAATTTATGGAAATGAATAAAGTGAAATTTTCAGAACGTTTTTTATGGATAAGTGTCACCTTGTCCCTGTTAGGATTAGTTTTTTTCCTAAGCATTGAAAAAGTTAAAGCTATCTCCTCTGATGGGGAAAAATACTTACAAATATTACATGAAGTTGTCGCTTATATCGAAAACGACTTTGTTGAACCCCAAGAAGAGAAAAAAATATACATTGGAGCAATCCAAGGTGCCTTACATAGTTTAGGTGACCCACATACTCGGTTCATCGATGTGGATGAATTTAAAGAACTACAAAACGAAACCAAGGGGAGTTTTGGTGGCATAGGTGTAGAACTCAACTACCAAGAAAATGCATTTGTCATTGTAGCACCGATTGAAGGAACTCCTGCTTGGAAAGCAGGTCTATTACCACAGGACAAAATCATCGAAATCAATGGGAAACCAGTCAAATCATTATCCCAGGCAGAATCCTTTGCCATGATGCGTGGCGAAGTGGGCACTTCTATTTCCATGAAAATTGAAAGGAAGGGATTAAAAGAACCTTTTGTTGTCAATTTAGTAAGAGAACTCATTCAAATTCGATTTTTACGTTCCTTTTACCTTCCTGAAAAAGAAACCGGTTACATCAAACTAGTTCAGTTCATGGGCAAAGATACAGGTAAAGAGTTTGCAACTGCTGTTAAAAACTTAAAAGACTCAGGTGCCAAAAAACTTGTGATCGACTTGCGAATGAATCCAGGAGGACTCCTTGATCTAGCAATTGATTTAGCCGATTTATTCCTTCCTCCCAATTCAGATATAGTTTCTGTAAAAGGAAGAGGCGGAGTTCTCATTAAAAGTTTTAAGTCAGAAGATCGTGATTTAAAATTCTTGGATTTACCTGTTGCCATCTTGGTCAATGGTGGGTCTGCGAGTGCATCCGAAATTTTAGCTGGAGCTTTAAAGGACAACAAACGGGCGTTAATTGTTGGGACTCAGAGTTTTGGAAAAGGAAGTGTTCAGTCCATCATTCCTCTATCCTTTGGTGCTGGTGTAGCAATCACCATTCAAAAATATTATACACCATCTGGGATATCCATCCATGGAAAAGGAATCACTCCTGACCATGTTATCAATCCAGTTTCTGCTAATGAAGACGAAAAGTATGCATTGGAAAAACTATTTAAGAAAAACTTAATTCGGCCTTTTTTAGAATCTCATTCTGAATTTAATGAATCATCGATTACAGATTTTAAGGATATCCTAAAAAAAGAGAATTTGAAGATTTCTGATTCTGTGATTCGTATTTTTTTATTCAATGAAATGAGAATGGGTTCTTCCCAATCCAAACCAAGACTCGATTTGGACATCCAATTATCAGAAGCAATTAACCTATTGAAATAAATGGTTTATGGAATTGGGATTGAATCCAGTTGTGATGAAACGTCAATTGCCATTGTCAAAGATGGCAAAGAATTAGTTTCACTCAAAGTATATAGTCAAATCGAAACACATTCTCCCTATAGGGGAGTAGTTCCAGAAATAGCCTCGCGTGCTCACTTGGAAAAAATAAATTCACTTCTTTCTGTTTGTATGGAAGAAACAAATTTGAAGTTTTCTGATCTGCAATATGTGGCAGTAACGGGCTATCCGGGGCTTGTTGGTTCTCTCATGATTGGAGCACAACTGGCAAGGTGTATTTCACTTGTCCATTCAATCCCCATTGTTCTTGTGAACCATTTAGAAGCACATTTAACTGTGATTGGACTCGAAAACGAATTGCCCGCATTTCCTTGGTTAGGTGTCCTTCTCTCTGGTGGGAATTCATCCATTTACGTCTACAAAGGATTTGGTGATTTGGAGTTACTTGCCGATACAAGGGATGATTCTCTTGGCGAAGCGTTTGATAAGGTCAGTGCCATTTTGGGTTTACCTTACCCAGGTGGTCCCATCATTGAAAAAATGGCTTCTGCTTATCAAACAGAGAAAGGGGAAAAAAGCCCCTTTCCAAAATTATTAAAGGAAGACACACAAGATACAATTCGATTTTCCTACAGTGGTTTAAAAACAGCAGTGTTGTATTACATAAAGTCATTCACAGAAACTCCGCCCATTGGAAAAATTGCATATTACTTTCAAAAAACAGCCTTTGAGCTCGTAGTACGGAATTTAACAAAAGCGATCGAAAAAACCCAAATCAAAACGGTTGTGGCTGCTGGGGGAGTAATGGCGAATGAAACACTTAGGTCTACCCTCCAAAAAGAAGCCCAAAATCGAGAGTTCCAATTGTATTACCCCCAAAAAAAAATTTACTGCACGGATAACGGAGCGATGGTGGCATGTCTTGGATACCATCTTTGGAAAGAAAAAAAATTTGTAGGACTCGATTTTAAAGTCAGTCCAAAACGAAACTTTGAACAAATACTATGAAACTAAAATTAACTTGGATCCCCAATACCTTAACCCTCGGAAACCTGACTTTAGGTTTTGTTTCCATGTTACTTGTCTCTGAGACAAACCCAAGCCAACCAAATTCACATGAATTGTATTCCCTCGCAGGTGTATTTATCATCTTAGCTGCGTTATTCGATGGTTTTGATGGTATGGCAGCAAGAGCTCTCAATTGTACGAGTGAACTAGGAGCTGATTTAGATAGCCTAGCTGACCTTACCACTTTCGGTATTGCACCTGGTTTTTTAGCGTATAAAATGTTCTTTTTTGATATCAAACTCGATATCTTTGATAAACCAGATTATTTACCACTTGGAATGTTTATCGCTGCTTTGTATCCAATTTGTGCCGCTTATCGATTAGCAAGGTTCAATGTGGCACACGATCCAAAGTCTTTTAATGGACTCCCTTCTCCTGTGGCAGGTGTTGTGATTGGAATTTTCCCCCTCGTATTTTCTGTATCCCAAGTGCCGTTATGGACTGCTGTTACTTTTTTTGTGATCACGGCGTTACTCATGGTTTCCACTTTACGATACAGCAAACCCCAAGTGGCAATGCGTGGGTTGTTTTCTTGGAAAAAATTAGGAATTAGCCTTCTTGGGTTAGGACTCATTTTGTTTGCGATTGGATTCTACCGATGGCCCTATGTGATGTATGGTGCGGTTGGTTTTTATGTGTTCTCGGGGATAGTGTCCTTTCTCATCCAAACCATCCAAGACTACCGAGTATAGTTATTCGACTTGGAAAATTTCTAATAAATTTGCGACGCTAAAAATGGTTCTGATTTCACTCGAGAGATGGACCATTTTTACGATTTTGTTTTTTTCTTTTGTCCAACTGTAGGTGTGGAGTAGGATTCCGATTCCCGAAGAATCCAGATACGTCAAATGTTGGAAATCGAAAACCAGTTCTGTGACCGAATCTGAATCGATCAATTCCTTAATTTCCAATTTTAATTTGGGTGTGTCCCTTAATGATAAGGAACCATTCAGATCGATGATGGCTTTTGAATTCTCACGTTTGATTTCATACTGAAACATAACTTCAGTTAAGACAACATCTGAAAGAGGAAATACAATCAAAAAACGTTTGATTTTTCCAAAAAGGACTCTAGAAAAAGAGCAATGAAAATTAAGTTTTGGGGTGTTCGAGGTTCCATAGGTTCACCCATCCGGCCAGAAAACGTAAAACATAAAATCGAAAAAATTCTCTCTTTGGCAAGTCCAACCGACATCCAAAACGAACAAAGTATTCATAGTTTTTTAAATTCGCTTAGTTTTTCCTCTTCCTCGACTTACGGTGGTAATACGACCTGTGTTGAAATCCGAGACAAAGAAGGAACTCTCATCATCATCGATGGTGGGACTGGTTTACGGGAACTTGGAAACCAAATGATGTCATCTCAATTTGGAAAGGGTGTGGGTCATGCTTATTGGGTTCTCACTCATACACATTGGGACCATATCCAAGGAATCCCTTTTTTTATTCCTTTGTTTTTACCTGGAAATCATTTTGAGTTCATTTCGTCCATGAGTGATACCGAAAAAAGGTTAGAACACCAATTTGTATTCACACATTTTCCTGTTTCCTTTGATCATTATGCAGCTAAAAAAACCTTTCAATTCATTGAAGAAGGAGAGGTTGTATCCCTTGGTCCAAACATCCAAGCGTTTAGCAAAGCTGTGCGCCATCCCGGAGGTAGTTTTTCCTACCGGTTTACGGAAGATGGGAAATCGATCATCTTTGCATCCGATGCCGAATTCAATTTGGAAGAAATGGAAAACATTGATACTTACATTGATTATTTCCGAGATGCGGATGTATTGGTTTTTGATACACAGTATACCTTTGAAGAGTCTTTACAAAAAATTGATTGGGGCCATAGTTCGGCCTCCATTGCCACTGACATTGCTCTCAGGGCAAAAGTAAAAAAATTAGTAATGTTCCATCATGACCCTTCTTACGATGATGAGAAGTTAGATTTGGTATACTTACGTGCACTAAAGTACAAAGAGATGTTTGATCCACATGGAAAATTAGAAATCATTATGGCTTATGAAGGTTTGGAAATAGAGGTATAAAATGGCAAAAAAAAATTACATCATTGGGATTGATGCGGGGACAACTGGGATTCGAACATTTTGTTTTAATGACAAAGGAAAAGTGATTTCATCTGCCTACCAAGAATTCAAACAATACTATCCAAAACCAGGTTGGGTGGAACATGACCCAGAAGAGATTTGGCAAAAAACCCAAAAACTCATCGCACTTGCGATCAAAAATGGAAAATTAAATCCCAAAGATGCCATTGCCATTGGGATTACCAACCAACGGGAAACATCCGTTGTTTGGGATAAAAAAACAGGAAAACCAGTTTATAATGCGATCGTTTGGCAATGCCGAAGGACATCCGATATCTGTAAGGATTTAAAAAAACAAAGCCTAGATTCTAACTTCCGTAACAAAACAGGACTTGTGTTAGATGCATACTTTTCAGGAACCAAAATCCAATGGATCCTCGACAATGTGAAAGGAGCAAGAGAAAGAGCAGAACGTGGTGACTTACTTTTTGGAACCATCGATACTTGGTTATTGTACAAACTCACTGGCCACAAAGAACACAAAACCGATCATACCAATGCATCGCGTACCTTACTCTTCAATATCCAGACCAAGGAATGGGATGAAGAACTTTGTAAGATTTTAAAAGTTCCCATGTCGATGTTGCCGAAAGCCTTTAATTCTAAAAACCTATTTGGGTTTACATCGAATGTTAAATCCATCCCTGATGGAATTCCAATCTCTTCCCTTGTAGGTGACCAACAAGGTGCTTTATTTGGGCAGTTATGCACAGAACCAGGGGAAGCAAAAAACACATATGGAACCGGTTGTTTTTTACTCTTCAATGTTGGGGATGAATTCCGAATTTCAAACCAAGGTCTTATCACCACACTGGCACTCGGTCCTGAAGGGAAAACCGTCTATTGTTTAGAGGGATCTGTGTTTATTGGTGGAGCTGTTGTTCAGTTCCTCCGAGACAATTTAGAATTTTTTAAATACTCCAAAGACTCTGAAAAATTGGTTAAGTCGATTAAAACAAAAGATGATGTTGTTTTTGTTCCTGCTTTTGCGGGACTTGGTGCCCCTCATTGGGACCAAGAGGCACGTGGAGCCATCTTTGGACTCTCTCGTGACACAACACCAGCTCAGATCACAAGGGCTGCCCTAAAGGCAATCGCTTTACAATCATACGAACTGGCCAATGCGATGGAAAAAGAAACAGGAAAACCACTTAAGTTTTTACGAGTGGATGGCGGGGCAACTGCAAACGCTTGGCTTATGCAATTCCAAGCAGACATCTTAGGAACAAAAGTCATAAGGCCACAAAACGTGGATACAACGGTCCTTGGTGCAGCCTATTTAGCCGGCCTTGAACGAGGGTTTTTCAAATCAGTAGCACATCTGCGAAAAGAAGAAACCAAAACCACTCAGTTCACACCAAAAATGAAAGAGGCAGAACGAAAAGAAGAAATTGATAAATGGAATTCTGCAATCAGTAGGGTTAAAACTGGAAATTAATTAGTAATCAAACCATAACAGTGAAAATTCAAAACATTGTTTTGGTTTGGTGATCCCAGCCCCTACCAGGAACAAACCCGTTTCATAATAAGGGATCTCAAGGATGAGGTCCTTTGGCAAACGGTGGAATTCTTTTGTTTCGATTTCTTTTCTTGTGAGAAAAAAATCAAATCGAATGGTTTCCATCCAATCTTTGGTTTTGAAAAATAGTTTGGTTTTTGTTTTCCCATAAAATTCTAAAAACTCACCATTCACACAAAAATCAAATCGTTTGGAATCCTCAAAAGCTATGGTTTCTTTTCCATTTTCATCACCATCTTCTCTGTAAGTGAAGATGGTTCCTTCTTCATAATACAAATTCCTCGCAAATCGTTTATAAAGTTCTGATTCGATGATGGAAATTAAATCTTCACCTTCAGGTGGTTTAACGCTGGGTGCAGATTCAATTTGTTTCATTTTGTTTTTGGAGATGGATCTTCGAATCACTCCTAAAACAGGTGGGGAAAGTTTAGGTAGAATAAAATGAAAATACCGTTCATCATGTGTGCGGAGTATTTCTTGCAAAAAGAGTCCATGGATAAGAGGTATGAGTTCCACCGTGAACATTTGTTTGCTTAAAAAAAATGCAAAGTCTGTTTCAAACCGAAAGAGGTTTGTTACAATTCTCATTTCTTCTTCTTTGGTTCCAGAATAAAGGATGGCAACGAGTCGATTTAAGTAGAGTTTACTTTTTTTGTCCATGTACAAGGAATCTATTTCCTTTAGCACCATGGATTCATCAAACTCAGGGTTTACGATGTCTCGAAGGGATAAGTATTTTGTTTGATTGAACTTGTCCCGTTTGCTCCGTACCAAATCTGTTTTGGTTTGTTTTGTTCCACCAATAGTTCGTTTGGTGGGTAAAAATCCTGGTTTTGGTTTTTGGAAAAAATCTGTTTTTTGGTCGGGACTATTGTAGTAGGGAGGAGTGGAGACAGCTGTCCTATCAAAAGTTTGGCGGGCATATTGAAGATTGTATAAAAAACGTGGGAATAGAATCGGATCAGTAGATACAGAAGGCAGTGATGGGATTTTTTTGATAGGAATTGGGTAAAAGGGATCGGGAGAAGCCACAAAACGAGCAACAGAATCTAAGTCTGCTAAAAAAAAATGGGTATTGTTTCCTTGGAGGTAAATCAAACAGGTGGGGATTTTTTTAATTTCTTTTGGATGCGAATGCGAAAGTGTTCCCAGTTGTAATCTTTTTTTAAAATTTCCAACTCCTGGTCTACACCAAAACGCATAAAGTCAAAGATCTCTTCGTGTTCCATCCCAACCACAATCGATAAGTCTTGGATCACTCTTTGCAAACGCCTTGCATCTCTATCACTTAAGGAAAATGTTTCTAAGAGTCTTTGTTCAAATTCTGTGAGTTGGATCAAAATTTTCCTAAAACGCAGCCACGAGGATGGTTTCGATTTCATTTTTAGGAAGTTCTCTTGGAAGACAATCAAGAAATGAATACGTTGCAGCAAGTGTCGCAATCCCAGGTAAGTCGATTTTTTTCACTTCATACTCAGAGAGACGTTGTGGGATCCGTAATTCGAGATAAATTTTTCGGATCCCTTCCACCGCTTTGATCGCCGCTTCAATCACGGAAATGTTTGTCACATCTTCATCAAGGGCTCTTGCGATCATTACATACTTACCAGCAGAAGAAGTTAGGTTGTATTCCATAACGTGTGGGAGTAGGATCGACATACTTTGAAAGATATCTAAGTTAGTAACAGTTGTCACTGCCAAAGAAAGGGCATAACAGAGTCCAAGGCTACTTGTGGATTGGGCAATCCCTGCCAGTAAACTTGCCGCATAAATGGAGTTTTTTGGTCCTAAGTTTCTTGGTTCCCGAATGGCAGGTACAATGTTTTTCGAAATGAGTTCGATGGAACGTAACGCAGTGGAAGAAGTGATTTCGTTTGCATACTTAGAGAGAATGCTATCGACTGCAGCTGATAAAATGGAGATTCCTGTTTTTGCTGTTTCTGAGCTAGACATTCCCGCACCAATTTTGGGATCAGAAACAATGAGTTCGGGGAAAGCCCATTCATGAGCGAAGTACTTTCTGTTTTTGTCTTTGTCATCTACAATGGAGAAAAATGGAGAACACTCATTTCCGAGTAGGGGTTTTGTGGGAACAACCACAAGAGGAAGGCCTTTTTTCTTGGGTTGTTTTCTTCCTACAAGAAGTTCTTCTGCAAACAAGTCGTTTGTTGCGAGTAGAGATGCCGCTTTACCAGCGTTCATCGATTCAAAGGAACCGTAGGCTACCACACAATCGGCATTGGAGATTCGTAAAAAATGAGCACAAGTATCTAAGTCTTTGAAATGAACACGGTCAACAATGTCATCATAAATGATCACACCTTCTGCGTGTTTTTCTAAACTGGTTTTGATAATGGAAAGTTCTTCCGAGTTTTCTAACTCTTTTTGTGTGGTAATGAGTACAACTCTCGATCCAATGTTTTTGACAAAGGAACCGAGTTTATAACCACAATCGATTTCAAAATGTATTTTCGGAGGAAATTGAAAATTGATCCATTCGGGGAGAACTGGCATATGATCCCCTAACTATGAATAAGCGAAGCGTGAGAAATCCTCGGAGAGGACAATAAAAAAGGATCCCTCACCACCTGTCCTTTTTACTGTTGTCCGAGGAAAGACGTTGCAATTTGGTCGGAAATTTTATCTAACATCTCTGGTGAAAGAGTGTCATAGTCTCCGTTTTTCAATCGTTCTTTGATCGCTTTGATTTTTTCAGTGCGATCCTCTTCTGGAGGAGCTTGAACAATTTGTTTTGCAATTTGTTTTACTTCTGCTTGGAGTTTTGCTTCCGAAGCAATTTTTTTAGCTGCATCGGAGATCGAAATTGTATCTACCGGTGTTTGGGATTCTGTTTCCTTTGGCCCTTGTGGTTTTTTTGGTTCGTAACCGTAACCACCAACTCGACCTACTTTATCGATGTTCATATATTTAGTCCTCTTCCTACATCACATATCGGAGGAATCTGAATTTCCCTTAAGTGATTTTTTTCGATGGTTTAAGAGAAATACAAATTCTCCCTTCGCATTGGGAGGTTTTTCTGCCAATTCCCTTGGATTTGCATAATAAAGTACCTCTTCGAAGGCCTTTGTCAACTCCCTTCCCACAAGAACCTCTGTTTCGGGGTACAATTCCTCGAGTAGAGGGTATAACCTTGGGAGTTTGTGGACAGATTCATAGAAGACGATCAGTCCCTCAATTTCCTTTGCCTTCTCTAATTCTCGGCGTTTTTTACTCGGTTTTTCAGAGAGAAAACCTAAAAAATAAGTAGGATTCACTTGGAACCCAGAAACAGAAAGGAGAGCAGTTAAGGCGGACGCACCTGGAACGGGGATGATCGCAATTCCATTTTCCCTTGCGGTGCGAACCATTTGGCTTCCCGGATCGGAAACACCTGGGGTTCCTGCATCGGAAACAAGTGCCATGGATTTCCCTTTTTTCAATTGGTCGAGGACATTGGCATACGGAGATTCGGAATGGTCTTTGTAAAGGGCAAGGACAGGAGTCACGATCCCGAGTTTGTGGAAAAGGGACTTGGTTTCCTTCGTGGATTCACAAAGTACAAGTTCTACCTCTTTGAAAACCTCGATGGCTCGAAGGGTGATGTCTCCCATATTCCCAATGGGAGTGGCCACAACATATAAATTTCCGGATTCGCGTTTATGGGCCAACGTACTGGCACCCAGGAGGAGATTGTCCCGCAGGACAAGTACAACCCAAATCATTATTCCCCTTGGTGCAAGGGTTACAAGCAGTTCCTAACGCACAAGAGGATGGGGTTGTACAAGCAGGATTGGAACAGATAGTTGTATTACAACCTACACCAACAGAACATAGAGTTTGGATGTCATTCACTCGGTTGGGAATGGCACATGTGCTCACAGCAGCTGATGGATTGGAAATAAGACCCCCTGTCAGCATGGCACGAATGGTGAAGTTGTAGATTTGGCATTTTTGGAAAAATTCAGTCCCAGGGGGTGGGACGGCAAACCGAATCCGTTTGACCATGATCCGACTGGAAGAAGTGGAAGCTTCATATGGCAAATGTGGGAAACTGGGTTGTACCCCATCTTCTAACCATTCTCCTTGGACAGTTTGGATGATCCCAGGGAAGGCGGTTGTCACATACAAATTATACCCAACAAACTGAGGTTCTCTATTGGTAACATAGTATTTCAGAATGTATTCAGGTCTTGGGTCAGCATTATAATTGAGAATATCAGTTTGGAAGTCGTTTGTGATGTTACTATTCACTGCAACCACAGAAAGGAGCTGTGGAACATTGGGTGGCACTAAAAATACAAATGGGGCTACCGGGGTGTCTGTGTTCACTCCACAATGAAAAAAAGAGAGAAAAGATACGCAGATATAGTAAATTGGATGTAAAGAGGGAAAACGCATTCTATTTCTCGTTTCCCTTCCAAGTTTTCAGGAATTCAATCTATGGGAATCCAAAAAAAATTACTCTTTGTCTCCATTTCCCTCATTGGGCTTTTTTTTCTCATCCTCCTTATGCTCGGTGGTGAGGATGAAGATGAGCTCCGTCGTAAAAAAGAAAGAAGTTCGCAGGCCCTTGCTTTATTCGGAGGAGGTTCGAACAATCCCAAAGGCACAAATCGATTGGGAGTTCGTGGAGAAGACTCGGGTTCCATCTTTGATTCCGATTATTACAATGCGGGTGGGATGCGGTATGAAGATGACCCAAACATTGCAGCTGGGGAATCAGGAGAAATTCCGATTAACCCCCAAACAGGAAAACCATATCCTCCTGAAGCAATGCAAGCCTTTGAGGAATTAAGAGAACAATTCCCTGACAATGACCTCATTCCAAAACGAATGACGGCAGAAGAAAAGAAAAAACAAGCTGAGTTCAATCAAAAACTCACTCGAGCCACTAATTCAGTGTTTGGTGGTAATGCAAATGCTTCCGATTTAACCACGTATTACGGGCATGTGCGAAAACAAGGAAAGGATCGACTTGAGATCATTAATTATCTCATCGAATCTCAAGGTGGGGATGATCCTGAAATGGATAAAAAGTTCCAAGAGATATTAAAAAACATCCAATTCCAAAACGAACAAATCGAAAAAGAAGCTGCCAGTGCTTATGCAAAAGCAGGACTTCCACCACCTACTTAAGTTTCGTTTGAAAGAATTGGATACCGGTAACTGGATTTAGGATCTAGTCCATACTCATCCAAATGGAAAGAGGGAGGGAGCCTTTCTCTTTTCCATTGCGAAATCCCAAATAGTTTTTTGAATTTTTGGACATAACCGAATAAATTGTCCTCTCGTTCCCAGGGGAATTCTCTTCTTAACTCATCTAAGACATTGGATTCTTCCATTCCCAAGTACACCAATTTCCGTTCAATGGAATTGAGGATGGGATATGGCATGAGATCCTTTTCATCTTCTTGGTGTTCGGCGAGAGGTTTCAACTCAGCAGTTGGTTTTGTATTTCGTAACATCTGAATAGATTGTTTCGGAGTGATGTATCGATTGTTTCCCTTTTGGATATCATCTAACCAGTCGAGTAAAAATTCCTTACTCACACCAGCAAGTGGGGCAATGGAACCTGAAGAATCTCCATCCATCGTTGTGTAACCAACAGCTGCTTCACTTCTGTTCCCTGTGGAAAGTAGGAGATGCCCATTTAGGTTTGCCAGTAACCAAATGAGTGGAGAACGCACCCTTGCTTGGATGTTTTGTAAAGCTAAGTCATGTTCTTTCCAATTGAGTTTGGTTCCCTTTACCGATTCGATGATGGAAACGGAACTGGAAACCATTTCATCGATGGATATCGAATGGTATTCACATCCCAATTCTTCGCTTAAGGATTTTGCGATTTCTTCCGTGATGGGTGAATTATTTTTTGTTTTTTGGTACAAAGTAACCAGGAGATTTTTTTCGGTTAACCCAAGTTTGGTGAATATGGATTCACCATTTTCTTCTTTGGCAATCGATACCATCGTGGAAACAAGTAGGGCACAGGTTGCACTATCGGCCCCACCAGAGAGTGAGAGGGTATACCCTTTAGTTTTGGATTTTCGCAAATAGTCAAATAACCCAAGGCAAACTGCTTTTGTGAATTCTTCAAAAGGGCTTAAGGATTCTGTCGAAACAAGATTTTCCCACTTCTCTTCCCCACGTTTGTCTAAAATTTGGAAGTTCACTCGGGATTCTTTTCCATTTTGTCCATTTGGTTTTAAGTTGATTGTGGTGAGTTCGTTTCCGTCGGGTTTAGGATTTGGTTCTCGTAAATTCCTTGCTTTGGAAGCTTTCATTTCATTTGGATCAAAGGAAAAACTCGTGATGGCAAAAGGAGTGAAGTGTAATCTTGGGCCTTCTTTTAAAATAGAACCACAAGAAGTAAAAAATGCACCCCCTTCAAAGATGATCCTTCCCGATTCATTTCCACAGAGATTGGTAAAGACTTGTAAATTGTTTTGGTTACGGCTTGTTTCTTTAAAAATTTGCCTACGGGTATTTTGTTTTCCCATCGCAAAATGGGAAGCACCTGGTGAAAGAACAACATCCACACCTGATAAATTATAAAACAGAGAGGGTTTCTGAGTAGACCAACTGTCTTCACAAATTTCAATCGCGAAGGTGAAGTTTTTCATTGCAAACAAAAAATGGCCAAAGGGTATTTCTGTATCCCCAATGGTGATCCGTTTCTTTGTAAATGATTGTGGTGAGTGGAACCAACGCCGTTCATAATGTACGCCTGTATTTGCCAAATTGAGTTTGGGAACAAGTGCTTGGATTTTACCATCATACAAAACCGCCATACAATTGTACAAAAATGAATCTACAAAAAGAGGAAGGCCAACCACTATCACTTGTTTGGGAGAAATGGTTTTGATTTTGTTTAGAACATCGATTGATTTTTCCCAAAGACTTGGTCGGTAAAATGCATCTTCACAACCATACCCTGAAATACAAAGTTCTGGAAACAGGATGAGATCGGCATCTTCTGATTCTTTGTTTTGGATGGCAGAAACGATACTTTCAAAATTGCCTAAAAAATCAAGAGGGGTCGTATTCAGTGAAACAGCGGCAATTTTAGATTTTGTCATACGGAAAAACTCGGTTATAAATCTTTTCCGATGCACCTCTATTTTCTACAACAAAGTTTCGATTGATACTTCCCATCTTTTCCCTAAGTTCACTGTTTTTCGTCAGTTCATAAAAATGGGAACAAAAATCTGATTCTGATACCGTTTTGAAAAGACCACCTAATTCTTGCATAACGATTGCTTCTGGTGCATTTTGGATTCTGGGACCTGTGATGATGGGTAGGCCCAAAGCAGCAGGTTCGATGGTATTGTGGATTCGGTTGTGAAAACCTCCACCAACATAAGCAAAACTAGCATACTGGTATGCAAATGCAAGTATCCCCAAAAGATCAAAAAGTAAAAATTTTGGTAGGGTTTCCTTTTCTTTTAGTTCAGAAAAAATCCTCACAGAACCATAATCTTGCAGTTTTGATTTCCATTCCATCATCCGTTTGGATTCCCATTGGTGTGGGAATATCCAATAGGAATGATGGTCTTTATGTGTTCCTAAATACTTTAAAAAATGTGACTCACAAATTGGATAGGTGGAACCAAGGATCACTGGTTTGTTTGAATTCAGAAACTCTTTTTGTTTTTGTATAAAATCTGTAAAAATTGGATTTGGAGATTTTGTTTCCAATTTATTCCAAACCGATTCGAACCTTGTGTCACCTAATACCGAAAAGTCGGATTCTGTGGAAACCAAACCTTCAAATTCCTTTGCCATTAGTTGGTGGCTTGGATAAATTCCAGAAAGGTATCGAAAAGAAGATTTAGTCAGAAGGCGCACCAATGGATTTTTTCTGGAAGACTGAGACGACAAACTGGCGCAACAAAGGTAGGATTTTGTTCCAAACTGATTTGCTTTTTTTAAAAGATTAGGCCAAGTGTCCCAAGCCATGATGAATAAAAATTTTGGACGAAATCGTTTAAAGATTTTGTTATAAGCAAACGGTAAATCAAAGGGCAAATAAAAGTAACAGTTTGCCAGAGGATCCGAAAAAGCGGATTCTTTCACGGATGAGGAAAATACGGATTGGATGATGAACACATTTGGTCTATGCCGGCGTATGGTTTCTGCTAATGCTTTTGCTTGGTCTAGTTCTCCTACACTTGCTGAGTGGAACCAAATCACAGTTTTTCCATTCGGGGGATTTTTGTACAAAGTTTCCAAAGAACGATTTCGTTTGGAAATTTCAGTCCGGATTTTTTTTGAGAAAAGGGAAACTAATTTTAATAAGATCCAAATTTTGAACAAAAGGATATTGTAAAAAAAATAGACCATTTAGCGTTTGTTACCCCAAGTATCATTCACTTCGGCACCTGGATAACTAAAAGTACGTTTATCAATCACAAAACAAAGATTATCAAAATACAAATGGAACTCACCTTTTTTTTGAGACGCTAAACTTTTTAATCGAAAGGAAGCAAACGAGATGGGAAAGGACATCGATTGGATGAGTCTCGTATTTTCTTTTGGCAAAGTGATTTTAAATTCCAGCCTTCGCCAACCAACAAAATTGAGAGTTCCCAAATCAAAATACAAGTCCTTCGATTTTTTTTGTGAGAGGCCCATACTCAAATTGATATGGTGGCCCTCCGAATACACCCAAAGGATCCCTTGGATGGGCATTCCCAAAGGGAGAAGGACTGGTTCTTTGGGTCTGATTTCCCAGTGGTCGAGTCGTGGGTTTTCGACATAACTTTGCACAAGGAAACTGGTTTGGTTTTGTAAGTTGGGATAACCAGATTCTTTTAGTAATTTTGATTCTTCTAAAAAGGCATCCGATTTGGAAACGGATGCTGCAAATTGTGTTTCCGCCAAAAAGGAATCCACTCGGTAAAAATCCCAAGGCCTTTCCCCTTCAAAGTCTTCGACAAGGTAGAGTAGGTAATGTGTGTCCATTGCCAGAGCAGATTTTAAAATTTGCACTCGGCCAAGTTCGTCTGGGTCATGGGGTCTCGGAAGAGACAGAAGACTGGCAAAACTCAGTAAGAAACCTAGAAAGAATGTGAATTTTTTTATGTTCTGCATGATTTCTCACTTTTCGAAAGCGCAAAAACGTGTACTCTATCCGTATCAAAGGAAAGGAATCCGCACGTCATGGGCCGCCGCGACAATTTGAAAATACTCACAACTGCCATTCTAGTGGTCCTACTTCTTTCATCGTTCATTTTCGCATTTATCTATAGGAATGAAATTTACCAAAAGCTCCAAACCATCGGAAAAAACAAAGAAGTTGAGATGGTTGACCGAGAAATCACCAAAGCACCTGATTCCATGACGCCTCCTAAGGATCTGATGGAAGAACCAAATGAAAGGGAATCTAGGGAAGACCGTTCCAAACTCCCAGAACTTCCAAGTTTGGATGATATGGAACCGGAGTCACAAAGACCTAGGTCAGTATCTGTTGCATCAGGTGCCAAAACGAGAGAACCAAAAGACAGTAGCTCTCGTTTACAAGAAAAACTAGACCAAGTAGAAGAACAAATTTCTCCCAAAGAAAACAAAGAATCACAAAAGCCGAAAACAAAAGAAGTTGTGAAAAAACAATCTGTGAGTGAAACACCACAAGTTACTTCCAAAAACGAAGAAGACTTCAGTTCGGAACCTAAAACAACAGTGCAAAGATCAAAACAAGGGAAACTTGTAAAAGAAACTTCTACTGTTACCCCCAAGTCAAAACGTAAAAAATCGAGTTCCAAACTCAGTTACAAAACACAAACCACAACTTACAAAGAATCAAATGTGAGTAAAAAGACAAATTCCAAACAGACGGGAAATTCTTCTTCTTTGGAAGTTCGGATGAAAGAAGTGGAACAAAAACTCAACTCTTCCAACGATCGAAATGAAAAACGATTTTTGGAAATCGAACGTAGAATTGATTCCTTAGAAAAAGCATTAGCTAAGTAATCGTGTCTGATTACATTTCAGTTTACCAGTCCATCCAACACGAAATGAATTCCCTTTCCCAAGGGAATCCTCCAACCCTCATCGCAGTTTCCAAAACCAAACCCTATGAAGTTGTGAAGGAAGCATACCTCCAAGGGATTCGAGAATTTGGAGAAAACTATATACCGGAAGCAATTGATAAGTTCACTCGGTTGCGAGAAGAATTTCCAGAGTCAGAATCGAATGTCAATGTCCATCATATAGGACCCGTTCAATCTGGAACCTTACGTAAGTTATTCGGTATATTTTCTTATACACATGGTGTGGGATCTTTTTCAAGTTTGAGTGAACTTTTAAAACGAGCTGAAAAAGAGAAAAAGAAAATTCGTTATTTTTTACAAACAAACCTGACAAATGAAAATACCAAACATGGTTTTAGTTTAGAAACGATTCTAACAAACAAAGATGAGTTATCCAAATACCAGAACGAGTATTGTATTTGGGAAGGGTTTATGGGAATGGGACCTTCTTCGGGAGATCCCAACCAAACAAAAGAGGTTTTTACAAATTTAGCTAAGTTACGTGAAGAACATTTTCCAGAAAAAAAACTTTCGATGGGTATGAGTGGGGATTATGGATTAGCGGTGGAACTTGGATCTAACTTTGTTCGGATTGGATCAAAAATATTTGGAGAAAGGGATTATGGTACACACTCCGTTTAAAACAGTTGGGATGGTTGGACTTGGGAAAATGGGAGGAGCCATTGCCAAAGCACTTGTGGCCCAAGGAACAAAACTTTTTGCATTTGATCCAAACCTCAAACAATCTCCCATCGAAGGTGTTAGTTTGGTTTCCACTTTGGATGCATTAGAAAAGGAAGCAGGTTTGTTTGTGATCGCAGTGAAACCAAATCTAGTAGAACCAGTCCTAGGAGAATTTACGAAACCTGCGATTTTTGTTTCCATTGCAGCAGGTATTTCTTATGGACAGTTGGTGAAATCCACTCCTAAAGGATCCACTTGTGTACGAGTGATGCCAAATTTACCACTTGTGTCCAATCGAGGTGCGATGGGGTATTATTGTGAAGAGGAAGCGGTGTCCCATACCGAACGACTATTTTATGGAATGGGGGAGACAATTCGTATCAGCAAGGAATCTCTGATGGATGTTGTCACTGGATTGTCAGGATCTGGTCCTGCCTATGTGCTTACGTTTTTGCAAGCCATGGCAGAAGCAGGCTTACAAGAGGGACTCAGTTATGAGGAATCCTTGGGTCTTGCCATGGAGACCATCGAAGGAACTCTTGTGTATTTCCGTGAGTTACGTTCCAAAGACCACACACTTCATCCTATGGAAGTGCGCAATTGGGTGACTTCCCCAGGAGGGACTACCATTCATGGACTAGATGCTTTGGAACGAGGCGGTTTTTCTACCGCAGTTCGGGATGCTGTCAGAAGAGCAACAGAGAGAAGTAAAGAATTGGGAAAGGGATGATAACGGTTGCGCGGACAGGATTCGAACCTGTGGCCTTTGGGTTATGAGCCCAACGAGCTACCAGCTGCTCCACCGCGCGGTATACGACCATTATTTTAAAGATTCGTTTATTGTCAACAAAATGAATACAGAAACTTTCCTTTTTACTACCCAACTGAAATTTATCGATTTCCGCATAAATCTTACTTTACAGGTGTCAAATATAACGAATGATTCCTATCTTATATAGAATTCTGGCGGTGCGTTTTGTCTTTTAAAGAAAACACTGATATCGTTTTTGAGCATTACGAAAAAAAAATCTACGACCAAAAACAACTACTGGAAATCTCCCGTGCATTAAATTCCACGTTAGACTATAAGTATTTAATTGATGCAATTCTTAACATCTGTTTGGCGCAGTTGCAGACCCTGCATGCCGCCATGTACCTTGAACCAGAAATTGACCTTGGAATTTTTAAATTAGAACCCCAATCCATCAAAGGATTTGAGTTAAGCACAGACGAACAAAACTACGAAATCAAAATCGATAGCCCACTCATCCATTATTTTGAAGAAAAACCGAAGGCCATCACAATGGACCAAATTTTGCAGATGGAAGTCCTAAACAAAATTCCTGATATTGTTTACCTTCGCAAAATGGGAGCAGAAATCCTTGTCCCTCTCAATGCAAAAGGTAAGGTCAACGGGTTACTTGTCCTTGGGGACAAAATGACTTCCGAAGAATTTTTGGAAGATGAAAAAGAATTTATGACAACCCTTGCAAACCTCGCAGGGATTGCAGTGGACAATGCAAGGCTTTATGAACTTGCCACCGTCGATATGATGACGGGTTTAAAAATCCATCACTACTTCCAAACCAAACTCAAAGAAGAGATGGAACGTTGTCGTAAAAAAGGCACCAAACTATCCCTACTTTTTACGGATGTGGACAAATTCAAAACGTTCAATGATACCTATGGCCACCAAGCTGGGGATGTTGTCCTCATCGAAGTGGCAAAACAACTCATTGGGAAAGCACAACGCCATCATATCCCCGCACGGTATGGTGGAGAAGAGTTTTGCCTCGTGATGCCTGGCGCCACAGAAGAGGAGGCCATTGCCAAAGGGGAAGAAATCCGAAAAGCAGTGGAAGAAATGGTAGTCAAAAATCCAAACGATGGTTCTGACTTAAAAGTCACACTTTCTGTTGGGGTTTCTAGTTTTCGTGCCACTGACAGAAACAATAAAGATCTGATTGAACGTGCGGACAAAGCCCTGTACCAAGCCAAACATTCTGGAAGAAACCGCACAATTTGTTATAAAGATTAGGAAAATAGCCGATGGGTAGAGTATGGCAGAACCTGCATACTTACTCAAAGACCTTTCTCCTTCTGTTCCCTCAGATGTATACGAATCCATCCGTAACCGTGCCCTTGGGTTGTCTTCCTTCAATTTCCAACCATACTCTTGTTTCATTGAATACAAAACAAAAGATGCAAACACAGGGATTGAATACAGAGATTGTACGGTAGATTATTCCAGATGCCCACATTCTCGTTGTATCAAAAAATTGGTTTAGTATCTCTTAGCATCTGTTTGTGGGTGTGTCTGCCAACCCCCACTAAAAAAGAATTGAAGTCCTCACAAAATTTTCCCTCTTCGTTTCGTTTTCCTAGAACCCTTCCTCCTCATACCAAAATACAAGTGTTAGATACTGGGATTTCCCTATTACTACTTGGGTTCCAATCAGGGAATGAATCCTTTTCTTTTTTATGGGATACAGGTTCAAATATCAGTTTTTATGAAGGAACAGATCCTTCCAATTCCAAAGAATTCCAAATTGGTGGACAAGTTGTATCAATTCGAAGGGGAGAGGGGATTTTACCCAAAGGCATCCAAGGGCTGGTGGGTCTTGATTTCTTCCGAGGGACTTGTATCTTTTGGGACCAAAAGGACTTGTATTGGTTTTCGGAGAATTCCCCTTTTTGTGTCCACCCGGATGCATACCTTGGCACCCAATTGAAAATCCTTTCTACCAAACAGAAGGGAGAACATACATTTGTATCCTTTGAATACCCAAAATCCTTCCAGTCCTATGCTCATATCGATACAGGAGCTTCCCTCAGTTTGTTACCAAAAGGAGGGGACGATGAGTTTTTAGGGGAAAGGAGGGTCTTTCGGCCAGGGAATTCCATCCTCATCATGAACCACTGGCGGTCCATGGAACCTCTCACACTCATCGCCAAATCAGGATTTCGGGAAGATTACCAGAACGTAGAGTTTCTCACAGGAATTTCACTTGAGAATTTCCATTTATCAGGGGACAAGGATAAGGAAGAGGGTTGGGTGATTGGGCTTGGTATTTTGAGGACTCGTCCTCTGTTTTGGGATTTTTCTCGGAACCGTATTGGGATCATCCACCAAGAGAACTAAGGTGAAAGAAAAAGAAAAAATCATAGTGGCGATGAGTGGTGGCGTAGACAGTGCTGTTGCAGCGGGACTTCTTATGGAAGAAGGTTACGATGTCATTGGTGTCAACCTTAGAACTTGGGAATACGAAGCACCTGCTTGTGATACCACTAAAAAATCCTGTTGTTCCCCTGAAGACATCCGGGATGCCCGTGATGTTGGTCTTTCCTTAAACATTCCGTTTTACGTCATCAAAATGGAAAAGGTATTTGGAGAACGTGTTATCGATCGATTTATCAGTGATTATAAAGATGGCCGAACCCCAAATCCTTGTGTAGAATGTAACACCTTTGTGAAGTTTGGTGCTTTATTTGAACAAGCCAAAAAATTAGGAATTGATAAAATCGCCACTGGCCATTATGCACGAGTCATCGAAGTAAACGGTCGTTATGCGATCCGTAATGCTGTCGATATGAAGAAAAACCAGGCGTACTACCTGTACGGTTTGTCCCAAGAAAATATTAAAAATACAGTTTTTCCATTAGGTGAGATGGACAAATCACAAGTCCGAGAAATTGCCAAACGGATGGGTCTCCCTGTTGCCGAAAAACCAGAATCTCAAGAAATTTGTTTTATCCCTGAAAATGATTACAGATCCTTCCTTAAAAAAAAGGGAATGGAGTTTACCCCTGGATTTTTTAAATTAGCTTCAGGACAAATCATTGGTAAACACCAAGGAAAAGAAGGATTCACCATTGGCCAAAGAAAAGGCCTTGGGATCGCTTGGAAAAATCCTCTCTATGTACTTTCCATTGAAGATGATGGGACTGTCATTTTAGGAGAAGAAGAAGAAACAGTTTCTGAATCTTTTGTCTTGGAAGAAATCACTTACCAAGCATTAACTCCTTTGTTACCTGGACAATCCCTCGAAATGAAGGTGCAAATCAGGTATAGAAGTGCACCTGTTCATTGTAAGGTGACTTCACTTGGTGATACTTGGAAAGTTGAATTTTTAGAAGACGTAAAAAGTGTTACACCCGGTCAATCTGCAACGTTTTATCCAACAAATGGAGATTATCTTTATGCAGGTGGTATCATCCAAAAAGGTTCCATCACACGTAAAGTGAAATCAAACATTGAAGTATCTAGGGAGAGTGTTCCCATTTGAAATCAGTTGAAGGAAAAACAATCCTCATCATAGGAGGAGGGTTGTTACAGGTTCCCATCATCCAAACAGCAAAAACAATGCGTTTGCATACAGTTGTTGCTGATATGAATCCCACTTCGATAGGATTCCAAATTGCTGACGAAACCATCCTCATGTCCACAAAGGATGTGGAAGGTATGGTACGTGAAGCCAAGAAGTTTTCCCAAAAAAATACAATCCATGGTGTGATCACCGCAGGAACAGATGCGAGTATGACAGTAGCCGCTGTTGCCTCTGCCTTACAACTTCCTGGCATTCGATTTGTTGATGCAGAAGCAGCATCCAATAAAGTAAAGATGCGAAAACGTCTGAAAGAATTTGGACTTCCCATTCCTCGTTTTGCTCCAGTTTGGTCGATGCAGGACGCAAAAGATGCGTTAGATGAGTTGACCTTTCCTCTTGTAATGAAACCAGCTGATAATATGGGAGCACGAGGTGTGATTAAGGTCACAAACCGTGATGACTTACAAGTTGCTTTCCGTCATGCAAAGAGGTTTTGCCCCACAGGTGAATTGATTTTAGAAGAATATATGGAAGGGCCAGAACTTTCAGTGGATGCTTTAGCATTCCAAGGCCAAATTCATATGACAGGGATTGCCGATCGGATCATTGAAAGGGAACCATATTTTATCGAAGTCGGACATAACATGCCTTCGGCGATGCCAAAAGATGTCTTAGATGAAGTGGAACGTGTGATGGCGGGAGGAATGAGGGCACTCGGAATCCATTTAGGTGCTGGGAAAGGTGATATCAAGGTTACAAAAGACGGTGTAAAAATTGGTGAGATTGCTGCAAGGCTTTCTGGTGGTTTTATGTCAGCATTCACCTATCCATTGTCTACAGGAGTGAATCTCAACCGCGCTGCACTACTCATTTCACTTGGTGAAACTCCCGACAATCTAGAGCCAGTCGTGAATCGAGTTTCCATTGAAAGATCCTTACTCTCCAAACCTGGAAAACTCATCTCTATCAGTGGTGTTGAGGAAATCAAAAAAATTGAAGGGGTTTCTGAAGTTTTCCTTCAGTCCAAACCTGGAGATATTATTAAAGAACCGACAAATAACATTGATAAGTCGGGTCATGTGATCATCGTCTCAGACAGTTTAAAAGAAGCAGAACTTGTATTTGAGAAAGTAAAACAAACCATCGTATTTGAAGTTGATGAACAATTTTCGATTACGGAAAAAGAAATTGGAGACCAAGCTCGGATTCGATTTGGAAAAGAAATCTGTTGGGTCTGTAAAGTATGTGATGGGAAAAATTGTGCGTCTGGGATACCTGGAATGGGTGGTGTTGGCCTTATGGAAACATTTCAGGACAATTATGAAGCCCTTTCCGAATTTAAAATCCTACCAGGTTATATCAGGGAACATGTAAGTCCTGAAATACATACAAAGTTTTTGGGTTATGATTTAAAAACTCCCATCATGGCAGCACCTATGACAGGTGTGGGCACCAATATGAATTTTGTCATGACCGACGCAGATTATGCTTTAACTGTTGTTCGGTCCTTCTCGCAAAATGGAAGCCTTGCTTGGCTTGGTGATGGAGCTTCTCCTGAAAAATACAAAATCATGTTAGAAGCACTTAAAAAAGTTTCTGGAAAAGGAATTCTCATTTGTAAACCAAGGGAAGATGAATCTTTACTCCTCGAACGTTTTTTACAAGCAGAAGCGGACGGAGTGTTCGCCATCGGTATGGACATCGATGCTGTGAATTTTAAAACAATGGTACAGAAAAATTTATCGAGTGTAACGAGACCTTTGGAAAAACTCATAAGGCTCCGTGAAAAAACAAAACTACCTTTTATCTTAAAAGGGATCATGAATGAGGAAGATGCTAAATTAGCAGTGGAAGGTGGATTTTCTGCTATTGTAGTATCGAACCATGGTGGTCGAGTTTTGGATGGAATGCCAGGAACTGCCAGGGTATTACCCAAAATTGCAGAAGCCGTCAATGGAAAAATCCCAGTCCTTGTGGATGGGGGAATTCGTTCTGGTATGGATGTGTTCAAAATGTTGGCCCTTGGAGCATCCTCTGTTCTTGTCGGAAGACCAGTTGCCATTTCACTTGTTGGTGGGGAAGACGCAGGGATACGATTTCTTTTACAAAAATATTCGGAAGAACTAAAACAGTCAATGAGTGTGACAGGTGCAAAAACTTTAGTGGACATTAAGCGCTCTATGTTGCTTCATAAACTACACGGTTGAGTATGGATAAAGAAATCAAAGACCCTGAAGGTATTTTGAAGGTAATTACTGCTTTATTTGGAAAATTACCTGCTTATATCGTAAACTCAGAAAAAGAATTTCCAGTCAAAATCATTGCCCTCAAAAACAAAGCACTCATCATCAACACCAATCTAAAGTTTCCAACACGGGAACGTATTCTTACTGTTGTACATAATGGAAGCAAATTTTTAGCACATTTTAATTTGGCAGGTGGAGATGGGAATGGAATTGAAATTCTAACACCTGTTAAAATACAAATTGCTACAGCATCTAGACAGGGAACAAGGGTTGAAGCAAGCCAAATCCAAACTGGGATGGTTGTTACCAATATAATCAATGTTAACGATGTATCCAAAGCCATTGGTTTTGATGATAAAAAAGTGGATGCTATTTTACTTGCATACCGTACGAAACTGGCTAAAGCTTTCCCACTTTCTTCCATTTTTTTTGCAGGGAGAATGGACAACCGTCTTCGTCTAATGCACCATTATGACAAAGATATCTTCATAGTAGACCGAAAAGAAAAATCAACAGCCTCACCAGCTTTTTTTCCGTTTGATGAGTATCTACGGATTTTCGATAATTCCAAAATCCCTGACAATTATATTTCAGAGATTTGTGTTCCCATCAAATACAAAGGATATGTTCACTTAGGGTATGTACAGGTGTTATCCGAAAAACCACTTGAGTTTGAAGTGTACAAACAAATCCAAACATTTGCGAATGCAGTGAGTCGCGATATCATTAACACTGGTGTATTCCAAGAATCTAGAGATGTCTGCCAGGTAATGGACTTAAGTATGGGAGGGATTAGTTTTATCCATGCTCCTTCCCGTTCTTTTTCTAGGTCTGTTACTTTAAATGGTACCATCCTTTTTGATTTGAACTTAGAAGCTGGCAAAAAAGTAACTATCCGTGGTATCATTAAAAATATTAGAAACCAGGAAACAAACTTTCGGGTTGGTTGCCAGTTCTACAACCTAACAGAAAAAGATACAGAGACTCTCGAAGATTTTTTAAATGTTGGAAAAGAAGAAGTTCCGAACCCTGAAGAACAAGAAGCACAAGAAAATGCAAGTTCTGATGGAAACGAAGGGGAACAAAATGAAGAGAATTTTGATTCCACATCGACTACTTCTGAAGGTGAAAGTTCACAAACAGTATTGGAAGAAGGTTCTGAGGCAGATCCATTTGCCAATCATATGGAAGACAATTTTACAGAGAATCCAGAAGAACCTAATTAAATGACTTCTTACCGGTCTGTCATTCGTCCACCCTATACTGGGAAAACGGTGATCACCTATCTCACACAAAAATTTCCATATCATAGTCTAGAAGAATGGGAATTTTTAATCGCTGAAAATCGCATTAAGGTAGAAGGTGAGTTTGTTAATGGCGACAAACAATTGTCAGATGGTGATCTCTTGGAATACGAACCAATTCCAGGCAGGATTCTTGAACCAGAAGTGGATGAAAATTATTCCATTCTGAAAGAAACAAATGAGTTCCTTTTTGTGGAAAAACCGGGCAATCTTCCCATGCACCCAGCCGGTCGTTATCGAACGAAAACCTTACTCAGTTTTTTGGAAACCAAATACCCAAAAATCATTCCCGTACACCGGCTAGACCGCGAAACATCTGGGATTGTCATTTTTGCAAAATCCGAAGAGAGTAGGATGTGGCTCCAGAAAAAATTTGAAAACCGAGAAGTGTATAAAGAATACTTTGCAATCGTTTCTGGAAATTTTAAAACAGAACAAACGTTAAATGGGTTTATTGGTAAAGATATTCATTCTGCGATCAGAAAAAAAATGGTGTATTCATCAGATGAATTTCCTGAATCAAAAACTTGCCAAACCCATTTTTTCCCTATTTTATACAACGAAGAGAAGGACATGAGTTTGGTTCTTGTGAAACCCATTACGGGGAGGATCCACCAAATCCGTGCCAGTTTATTGTATTTGGGTTATCCTATCCTGGGTGATAAAATGTATGGAAACAGGGAATCAATCTTTTTAGATTTTGTTAATTCTGGAATGACTGAAGCTTTAAAAGAAGAGTTGGTTTTTGATAGGCAGTTGTTACATGCATATAGCATACGTTTTGTGGACGAAAGAACAAACCAAATAGTACATGTTCATTCGAATCCAATGAATGAAATGGATTTTTACTTCCCCAATTGGAAAAACTATGTCCCATAGATTTTAATAAAAATCCAACTCTAGATTTACCTTTCCTCCGATCTTTTAAGAAAGAAAGAGGAGGCTTTTGCAAAGGATGGCAGGAGCAGGCAGATTACTTAAAGATTCGGATAAGATTATTTTTGGTGAGTTTTGGACAGCAAAACAAAGGCAAGGACATCCAATCCATCATACCGTTAGTTATAGAGCATCTTTTAAACCAGAGCTTCCTTCTTTTTTTATGAAGGAATTTCTTAAAAAGAAAAATAGAGTCGTATACGATCCGTTTGGTGGACGTGGAACAACAGCGATCCAAGCAAATATTGAAGGTCATGCGGCGATTCACAATGACATCCATCCACTTTCAATCTTTTTAGCAAGTTCGAGACAATATGTTCCTAAACTAGTTGATTTGGAAAAAAAATTAAACTCTCTAGATTTAGACAAAGAAGTGGAAGAAGATCCTTTTGATGTCAATTTACTTCCTTTTTTCCATCCGAAAACCTTAAAAGAGATTAAAAATCTCAAAAAATATATGGCGATTGATGATTCCGTTGAAATGAAGTTCATTTCCCTTATCGCATTGTCTCGGTTACATGGTCATAGTACTGGATTTTTTTCAGTGTATACTTTCCCACAAGTATCAATCCCTCCAGAAGCTCAGGCAAAAAACAATGCCAAAAAAGGGATAAACCCGGAATACCGGCCGATCAAACCTAGAATTTACCAAAAGATGAAACGTGATTTGGCTCTGCCCATCCCACCTTTTTATCATGAATTTTCTAAGAACAATTTGTACTCTCTGAATTCGGCAAATTCTGTTCCAAATGTCGAATCAGAATCAGTGGATTTGATTGTTACCTCTCCACCTTTTTTAGATAAAGTTGACTATGAAGGGGATAATTGGTTACGCCACTGGTTTTTAGATATAGAAAAATCAAAAGACCGTAAACTCAGTATTTTTAGTAATCTCAATGATTGGAATGAGTTTATACGATCTACACTGAAAGAATCGGCACGTGTTTTAAAGAAAGGTGCTTATATGGTGATGGAAGTGGGTGAAGTCAAAAAAGGAAATTCCATTTTGTACCTCGATGAAGATGTGGTTAGGATGGCGGAAGGAACGGGTCTTGTTTGGAACAAAACCTATGTCCATACCCAAAGTTTTACAAAACTATCCAATTGTTGGCAAGTCTCCAACAACGAAAAGGGAACAAATTCGAACCGTTGTGTAGTGCTAAGGAAAGTGTTATAAGTCTAAAGGATATGAACTGGAAATTTGTAACATCTTTGTTTGTTTCGATCTTAATCTTTGGATTTGTTGGATGTAATGAGTCAAAGGAAGTCCAAGTGGGAGAAACAATGGAATCACATCCCATTGAAGTCTCCATTAAGGAAAAATCATCAGGTAAGTATGAGTTAGAATTGTTCTTACCGAAAGATTTTGGATTTCAAATCGAAGCCCCCCATAGAATTTTTTTATCAGGTTCGGAAGGACTTAAAGTAACGACTGCAGAATTAAAACTAACGGGACCAACACACCCAAAAAAACCAGAATACTTTGAATATGTAAAACCCTTAACCTTCCAAGTGGAAGGAAAAGGGAAATTGTTAATGGAAGGAAAACTATTTTATTGTAACTTTCTTAAGAATATTTGTATTCCGGCAAAAGTTACAAAAACTTTTTCCATCTAATTAGTGTTATTCTAAGTCTTTCGTCACAAGACGTTTTAAGTTAGGTTTTTGGATTTGGTAAAGAAAAAAGTACCTGCCACCTACTGAAACGTTTTTGTTGACGATTTTTCCTTCTTTTGAGATTTCTCTCAGTTCCTTTTTCCCTTTGTCAGATAAGTTGGTAATGGTATACGTTTTCAGTAGGTTGAGTGATTTTTGTTCTGCAATTGACTTAGCTTCTTCTTCTCTTTCTTTTTCTGTTGGGAGAACACTGGAAACTGCTACTTGGAATAAACTTTCCGTTACAAATCCTTCTTTTGCTTTCGTAAATTCTATGACGAGTGGTGACTCTTCAGGTTTGGTTTCTATTGTTTCTTTGGGTTCATTTGTTTCTTTTATTTCTTTGGATTTACATTGAAAAAAAAGAAAAGAAATCGAAATTGATAGCAATGCAATTGTTAGGTGTTTGTTCATCTATTGTTTCCTGAAATCAGAGATCGGTGTTTTTTCCACTCGTTCCATTAGTTTAGGTTGGATATTTCGGAATAGGAAAGCACATTTTGTTGGGTCTGAGTAATCTTCTTTGTATAAGTGTAAACTGTCGAAAAACCAAGCAAAGTTGTGAAGGTTTTCTCGGTCGTTCTTTTTTTGGGTTTGGGGAATCCCCCTAACTCCGTCTAGGTTCTGGGTTGGATTCGGTGTTGTATTTGTGTTACTGGTTGTGCCAACACTTTGTTGGCTCTGCGGAACAACTGTATGTGTTGTAGAAGTGGTTGCGATAGTCCCTGTGGCAGTCGTCATCTGAGGTGCGTTTGTCACAAGTCTCGTTTGCCGATCTTTACCTTCTAATGACTTCGAAGAAGTATCTAAACCTTCACCAAATCGATGCTGTTGTCTCTGGATTTTGAGAAGGAAGGGCAAACTTAGGCTTTCTCTTTCGATGAATGCTCTTTTTTTACATTCCTCTCTTCTTTCTTTTCCTGCTATCTCACGATAGGTGACGGGAATCTCTACTTTGATTTGGAAAAATTCCCTAGAGATAAAACCTTCATCCGATTCGTTTTGTAAGGCACGTTCCACATAATTGGGATCGGCGATCGTAAAGAGGCGGCAGGAACAAAAGAGACTTAAAATTAGAAGTTTACGAACCATTTCCAACTTCAAGACTAGTAGATGATGTCGAAATTACGAATCTTTTTCCTTTGTTTCCTTCTACAATTTTTACCTCTTTTTTCAGAGGATTCTTTTTTTGGAACTTCCGAGTCCCAATTCCGCGAAAAAATCAAAACCATCCAATTAGAAAATGGACTGACGGTTGTGATGATGAAACGAGGAACTTCGCCGACAGTTGCACTTTATATCAAATTTTTGGTGGGAGCTGTGGATGAAACGCCTGAAGAAGCAGGGACCGCACATTTATTGGAACATATGCTCTTCAAAGGAACAAAATATGTTGGCACATCTGACTACCAAAAAGAAGAAAAATACCAAAAACAAATCGAAGTTTGGGGAACTGAGCTCGACAATTTAAAATTACAAAGAAGGGATTTGTTAACAAGAGGGGAGATGGTTCCCACTTCTTTGGAATCTGAAATCGAAACATTAAATCGAAGGTTAAAAAATCTCATCCAATTACAAGATGAGTTCATCGTGAAAAATGAAGATTCTTATATTTATGAACAAAATGGAGAAGTTGGATTTAATGCTTACACCTCGCAAGATGTAACCAATTACCAAATCCAATTACCAAACAACAGAATCGAAATCTGGGCAAAAATTGAATCCGACCGATTAAAGGATCCAATCTTACGTGAATATTATACAGAACGTGATGTTGTCATTGAAGAAAGAAGGATGAGAACTGATGATAGTGGAGCAGGTGTTTTGCGAGAAAAGTTTTTTTCTTTAGCATTTGAAAGCCATCCATACCGAAAACCTGTGATTGGTTATTCCACTGGACTTCCTTTTCTCAAAATTGATGAAACTAAGGAATTTTTCAAAAAACATTATACTCCAGACAGAATGGTGATTTCCATTGTGGGCCAATTTGATATGGAAGAAACGGAATCAATCATCCGTAAATATTTTTCCGATCTAAAACCTGGTAAACCAAGACCCAATTACAAAGTTGAGGAAAAATCATTTCCTGGTGAAAAACGGTTTAAGGTATACCATCCCTCTGGTAGCCAAATGATGATGGGTTGGTTAAAACCACCTTATCCTCATAAAGATAATTCCAGTTTTGATGTTCTCTCTACAATCTTAACTTCTGGTACTGGTTCAAGACTTTATAAACGTTTGGTTTTGGAAGAAAAGTTAGTGCTGAGCATTGGTGCTGCCAACGGTTACCCTGGCGAACGATACCAAAATTATTTCGTTTTTTTCATTAAGCCAAATGAAGGTGCAAATATTGAAAAAATAGAGTCCATCATTTGGGAAGAAATCAACCGAATTAAAGAAAACGGAATTCCAAAAGAGGAATTGGATAAGGTAAAAAACCAAATGGTATCTGATTTTATCAAAACATTAGATGAAAATGGAACAATTGCGGACTTATTAAGTTATTATCAGCTGTTATATGGAGATTGGTCAGGGTTATTCAAACAATACCAAACCATTATGAATGCATCAAGCAGTGAAATCCAATCTTTGATTCCCAAATACCTAACGAAAGAAAATGTAGTCATCGGTGTATTAGAGGATGTAAGGAAAAAATAATGAAGAAACGAATCCTAATTTTACTGATCCTTTGTCTCTCTCCCTTGTTTTCTCGCGAAATGGGAGAATTTGTAAAAGATATCCAGATCAAACCTTTACAATTCGATGTTCCAGGAATTACTTCCTCTACAAATCCTTCAGGTGTAGAAGTATTTTCCTTAAAGAATTCAGAATTTCCTATCGTATATGCAGATATTTTGATTTACCATGGAAAAAAACATTTAGGGTCTCGCCCTGTCGAAATTGCGAGAATCTTGGAAGATACTTGGGAATTGTCTGGTTCCAAAACATATCCAAAAGAAAAGTTTTTAGAAACCCTCGAATTTTACGGGGCATCTTTTTCTGTTTCAGTGGATTATGAAAAAACGATCGTAAGTCTTTCTTATTTAAAGAAAACCGAGTCGATTGTATTACCAGTGATGCAATCATTTTTCCAGAATCCAAATTTGGATGAAACTTTACTAAAAGTCACAAAAGGAAAGTTAACGGAAGAGATCAATCGAAGGAATGATAATCCTTCTGCTTTAGGAAGTAGGAAAGCAAAAGAAGCAATGTTTCGCGGGACCATTGCCGGCACTTCCATGAAAAAAGAAAATATAAATTCTGTTAGTATGGATGAACTACTTACTTTTCAATCTCAGATCCTTTCTGAATCAAAAAGAAGGTTACTCATCACGGGTGATTTTGATTTAAAATCTTGGGATGGATTTTTTTTGAATCTACCAAAAACGATTCAATCAAAAGACGAAATGATCACTCCTTCTATTTTAAGTGAGAATGTTACAAAAGAGGGTAAGGACATTCGTTTGGTAACAAAAGATGTAAACCAAACTTTTATCTCCATGATGGGAGTTTTACCAGAACACAACCATCCTGATTTTTATGCGATTCAAGTATTAAATTATATCATCGGGGGCGGGGGGTTTAACTCGTATTATATGAGAGAAATCCGAAACAATAGAGGACTCGCTTATTCCGCAGGCAGTAATACTGATTTTCAAGAAAATTATGGAACCATCCAATTTTATGCCATGACAAAATCAGAATCTGCAAAAGATGTTTTGTCTTTAATGAAAGAACTCATCCAACCAAAACTCATCAATTCTCTCACGGAAGAAGAATTGTTACGTGCAAAAAATGCCATCATCAATCAGTTTGTGTTTCAATTTGAAGATGATAAACGAACACTATCAAGTGAAGTGAGAAGGCGTGATCACAAAATGCCGGAAGGATACTTACAAAACTTTCGTAAAGAAATTGAAAAAGTAACCCTTGCAGACTTAAAACGAGTGGGAAATCTTTATTTCCAATCGGATAAAATGATCACAACCATAGTTGGTCCAAAATCACTGACAAGTTTTTGGAAAGGTTCAGTGAAAGTTTTACAACCAGAAGATTGATGTTAACAGCAAGTTTTGAATACAAAGGAATTAAATTTGAAGGGATCTCCGAAGGTGGGATCCGCACTTCCATTATTTGTCCCTCGCTTGACTTTATGTTTGATTTTGGATACATCAATCCTGATAAAATTCATATTGGTAAAATCCTTCTTACCCATGCACATTTAGACCATTCTTGTGGAATCCCATACTATGTTTCACAGAGAAGCCTTCGAAAACTTCCCGTACCTAAAATTTATGTACCAAAGGCGCTCGAACCAAAACTCTCACAAATTTTAAAACTCTATTCCGAAATAGAAGAATTTGATTATGAATGTGAACTTTATGGATTAAATTTTGGAGATAGAGTTGATTTAAAACCGGGTTATTTTTTTAAACCTTTAGAAAGTTTTCATAGAGTTCCTTCGCAAGGATATACAGTATATGAAACCAAACGAAAGTTAAAGAAAGAATTTGCATCTCTTCACTCCGATGAAATTCGAAAATCAAAAGAAAACGGAATCGATCCTACAGAAGAAATTTCAGTCCCTCTTGTTTCTTTTTCTGGGGATTCCAAAATTGAATATGTTTTAGCCAACGAAGACGTTCGTAAGAGTAAAATCCTTTTTATGGAATGTACTTATTATTGTGAGAAACGAGATGTAAGTCGAGCTAGGGAGTGGGGTCATACCCATTTTGATGAAATTGTCGAACATGCTTCCTCCTTTGAGAATGAAGCGATTGTCCTTATCCATCCTTCCAAACGTTACAGTTATCGTGAGTTAAACGATCTATTGCGAAAAAAAGTCCCTACCATTTTAAAAGATCGAATCTCTTTGTTTTTACCTCCTAAATCATGAAACCGAGACCCAGCATTTTCATTGAAGGTTTAGAACCATTTATTGACACAGATCTTGTATGCAAACCAAGTCCTGTGTTTTCAGAAATGGAAGCATATGCGAAAGAAAAAAACATACCCATTGTGACTGCGGCAACGGGTGGTGTTTTGTCCCATTTGGTTTCCTTTCTCAAACCTAAAACCATTTTAGAATTAGGGACTGGTCTTGGTTATTCAACACTTTGGATGTTTTATGGATCTAAATCTTCAAAGATCGTTACGGTGGACCGTCATGAAGAACAAGCAAAATTATTAGAAGTGTATGCCGAAAAAATGGGTGTAAAAGACCAAATGGATGTTACTCGGGTGACAGGTTCTGTTTTGGAAGCTTTGGAAGAGGAAATGTTTTGGATCGATACGGATTTTTATTTTGTGGACTGTGATAAAATCACCTACCCAAAGATTTTCCAAACCCTTTGGCCTAAGGCAAAAAAGGGCTCCAGTTTTGTATTTGATAATGTACTCTGGCATGGGCGAGTTTTGCATCCAGACCCCAAAAAACCATCCGATATGGCAGTGATGGAACTTTGGAATGCGGTGAAATCCCAAGTTTCGGACTATACCTTGTTCCCCGTCGGAGACGGCTTACTCTTTTTTCGGAAGTAGAAAAAATAGTAGTCAAACCTAGAACTTTTCGTGTAATCTGCTCCTTGGTTTAAGGAGAAACGTTTCGTGTTAAAAAAAAGTTTTTTGATTCTGTCTATGGTTTGTTTGAGTCTTTCGGTAACGGCACAGGAATCAGGTGCACCTGAAAAAGGAAAGGAATCCTTTGAAGAATTAGACAAATTGGACCAAGGAACCAATTTAGAACGAAAACAATACAAAAATATTTCTGAAAACAATAAAGACAGAGTCATCAATTCGATTAAATTGTTAACGATTGTTACGGCAAACTTTGGAGACGAAGTTCCAGACTCCAAAACAGCATTAGATAAAATCAAAAAAGACTACCAAATTGTATTACGTTATTACTACCGAAGGGCATATATTGCTTCTGGTAAGGCGATGGTGATTCTTGAAAAAGACATCAATGCCCTACTTGGTAAATTTGCCAAAAGTTACGACACCAAAACTCAAAACTTACTTGCTGAGTGTGCTGATACCATTACTGGCCAAGAACAAGCTCAGTTGGTTGATACTTCGACAGAAGGTGTAAAACCAGTTGTGCCATACCGTGAAATTGCTGAAGCACAACAAAAACTAAGAATTGCCTATGGACAACTTGGGTTAGCGACAGATATGACAAGGGATGATCGTTACTACGATGCTATCGTACATTACCGAATCGCAAAGGACTATGGAATCAAAATTTTAACTGATTTCAAAGAACAAGAAGCAGATAAAAAAGTGATCACTGATAAATATGCGAAAGATCTTGTTGATAACAAAAATCAAATCGTAAGCCAAAACACAAAATAATACCTTCAAACTTTTCTTTTCTCCGCTCGCTATAGGGCGGAGAATGGCACAAGCGTGTCTCAATCTTATCCAAACTACCTTTCATTTTTACTTCGGTTATTGCCTGTTTGTTTTTTCGTTTTTACTAGTTCTATTTTTTCGGAACCAAGTTTCCGTATCGTGATTGATCCTGGCCATGGTGGCGTTGCCAAAGATCCAAAAGCTCAACATGGAGATAAATATGACAGTGTCACACAAACTTATTTGGAAACATACAAACAAGGTACAGAACATGGAAGTATTACGGAAAGAAAGGTTGTACTTGATTTAGCAAAAGAAGTCCACAAGGTATTAAAATTAACTGAGACCGAGGTTGGTTGGAAAGAATTTGAAGGTTATCTCAAATTATTTTCCAAAAAACATGAATTCACTCGTGTGAAACTCTTAAGCCACCTAACAAGAGAAACATCGTTTGATGATGATGCCATCTCAGAAGATCCAAATGCACCGTACCGCCTTTATGATTTTCCCGATCCCAAATCTGGAATCAGAAAAAAAGGTAGGTTGTCAAAAATCAATGAACTAAAACCCCATTTGGTTTTATCCCTCCACCTAAACCCTGCTAGTAAAGGCCAAAAAGGAGGAATGGCAGCAGTTCTCACTCCCGGGTACAAAACTTTTTCTAATCTAAAAAAAATATCTGAAAAACAAAAATCACAGAGTGTATTTTTGAAAGGTCCTTGGTCTGATTGGCTTATTTTCCAATCTGGTTGGAGTAAATTAGAAAATGCTACAGCCGATACTTGGATTTACCTACATGGGTATTGGTCCAAAAAAAATGGAAAGGAAACAGACTTATCTAAGTTTGAAGGTTACCGCCAAAACATGATTAGTTGGAAGTATGCTGACGATCCTAATTGGGAAAAAAATATTGGGAAAAAGGGTCCTTATGCCAAAACACACGAAGAGTTTTTAGAGTCGGGTCGATTTTGGGAACGGGAAATGGGGAAAAAAGAGGAGTGGAGGAGAGAAGGTGGGAAAGAAGGGTTTGGAGGTGACAACCATTATGTATCACGGGAACTGATGCGTTTTGTCCAATATGGGCTTCCTATCCAACTAAAAGAAAAAGATTCTCCTTATCCAGAACTTGGTCCTATCCAAAAGCCATATATTTCTACCTATAGTTTACCTACATATACCAATGCACTTTGTGCTTTTATCGAAATTGGGTATGTGAACCGAAGCCGTGATATCAAATACTTAACCCAAAATAAAAAGGAAACAGCCATCTCGCTTGCAGTCGGCATTTATTCTTTGTTTGTTGGACTTGATGTGAAAAAAAATCCAAACCTTCCTTATAACCCCAAGGGAAAAAAGGTAAATTGGGAACGATATGAAACTTATTTTGAAGACGTATTATAATCTTAACAGTATATGAAGCCAAAAAAAGAAACATCTAAAGTTTTACATCATTCCTTGTTTCCTGAGTTTATCCAGTTATACCAAAAGTCTTTGGTGATTCGTTATTCAAAAGATAATTTACAGAATTATCCAGAATTCCATTCCATTTCGGAAAAAACAATCCAAGAACTGCTAACGTTTTTTTTAGAGTATTTGTATCCCTCTTATGAAAAAAGAAAAAAGTTAGATGCCGCCTTTGATGCGTTATCTGGATTTGTAAACCATCCTTCCAAAATATGGGGGATACTCGGAAACTTGGCTATGTCCATCTTTCGTTTTGGTAAACATTTTCCTATGGCATTAAAAGCGGGAATGTCAGCTCTTCATTCTTATGTGACAGCTCATAGTTTTGAAGAAGAATTGGTGATGGCTCTTGATGCACAAGAGAATCCAAAAGAGTTTTTAGAATCGAACTTTGCAATGGAGAAACTCATCTCCTTTGTGGAAAAAGAGAAAGCAGATGCTTTTCGGAAAGATGTGTGTTCACTCTTTTCTATTTTTTCTGACAAAGAACTCGTTCGAAAGATCATATTGATTATGGAAGATATCCTTCTGAAGATGGAATCGAAACAATCTCTTTATACAGAGAATGATAAAAATGGAATTTCACTTGGAGTTTCGATTCTAAAGGAAGGACAGAAAATTTTTGATTTGTTAACGAGGCAAGAGATGGATCTCGTTTTACAAGCAATTGATAAAATCGAAAAGGAGTTTTATCAAAAAGCTTGTGCGAGATTTCGAACTAAATAACTTTTGGTACCGATGGCCGGAATCGAACCGGCATGATGTTACCATCGGTGGATTTTGAATCCACTGCGTCTACCAATTCCACCACATCGGCATTATCAGTCTTCAGCTTCGATATATTTACCTTTTCCGCGGGCCACTATTTTGCCGATCTCATTTTCAATTTCAGCACGGTTTTCGATGATTTTTTTGTTCTTTTTCACAAACCATCCACGTAAGTGAAGAGGTTCATTCACCTTTGCAGGTTGTAGGAAACGAATGGTTAGTTCCCCTGTTGTGGTTTCGAAATTCATCGCTTCATTGATCTTGACCATGATCTCATCAAGGATGGTTGAGATAATCCCTGGATGGATTTGATCTGGTAAACCCTGGTATTTTTCGGGGCAGGTGTAATCACCGAAGGCAGTTTTTGTGTCTTCATCGAATGTGATTTTTAACTGCAACCCGTCTGCATTGTCCGGAGAGGAGGCAAAGCTGAGATTTTTTTTCGCAACGGATTTCATGCCACCATGGAACGCAAGAAATTCTCTTGTGTCAAGCAGAAAAAGAACTTGCGGTCAGTTTGGCTTAAAAAGCCTCGTAAAATACTTGGAAATGCAATATTCTTTGGTATTTTCTTAAGTTACGCCTCTCTAAACCTCGAAAATAAAGAGTAGAACCCTTTTATGTTAACAACCCTTATGATGTTACTCGGTCTCTCTGGTGCTGGCGCCGATCTCGATGAGATCTCTCGTCGTGAAGGGAGTGGTGAGTCCAGTGCGTCTTTGAGTCCAAGGCAAAAACGGAGACTCAAACAGAAGCAAGGTGATGAAACTGATGAGGCAGAAGTTCCTAAAAAAGGTGGTGGGATATCTTCCCGCGAGAAAGGGAACAAACAAAGTAGGGGAGAGGAACTTGGTTTCCAAACAGATACCAAAAGTCCCAAATCAAAACCAAAATCATTCTCTGAAAAACTATCAGACTTACCCAACTTAGAAGAAGATTTCGACGAACCAAGTTTAGGTGGTGATGAAACTAAGAATACACCAAGAAGGAAACGAGAAAAACAAAAACCTCCTAAATCACTGAGCGAGCTTCCGTTAGGTGACTTTGGTGAAGAAAATCCTGAGGTTGAAGATTCACCGTCTAGACCTAGGCGAGAGAGTCCTGAGATTAGTTTTTCAGCTGATGATATTATCTCTAAAAATTCGAAGTATAGTTTCCATCGTAGGCCACTTCTCAATGCGGAAGCACTTGTCGAAGCAGAACAAGTTGAGGAAGCAATTGAGATCTTTGAAAGGACTGGCAATCGTATTCCTGATCCTGCTATCAAAGAAAAAATCAAAAAAAACATTCAGGATTTAGAAGAGTTTTTAGAGGACAATCCAGAAAAAGGATCCGAAGAAACTGGCAAAGATGGCAAAACCCAGGACAATGAATCTCCGAAAAAACCCAAACCAAAACCACCAGGGAATTTAGAGAAATCAGACAAAGACTTAAGTGATTTGGTGCATGCCCTAAAAGAAGTATCCGAATTATTTGCGGAATCAATTGCTCGTGCCATTCAATTTGCACAAAATTCTCCACCACCTAACTTTCCAAATTTGCCAAAAGAACCATCTTTACCTCCTGGGCAAAATTTGGGAGACTTCCCACCACCTCCACTCCCAAAAGGGAAAAATGATCCACAACCTCCCAGTGGACCACAAATCAACCAAACGGTTGAAGGTGGAAACCAATTGGTACATCCAATTGTGTATCAGTTTTTACAATCAAGTCCACAATCTCCTGGCGTCATCGATCCAAAACTTTTACAAAACCAAGACCAATTATTACAATCCTTGAACCAAGGTTTGACAGCTGGAGGATTAACACCTTCACAAGCTGGTATTCCTATGGCACCAGCAGGTTCTGGAATTGTAGGTCCATTTTTTGTTCCACCAGAAAACAAACAAAGGCAAGAAGAAGAAAGAAAACCTTTCGACTTGCAGGAGTTAGCGGAGCAAATTTCTAAAAAAGATGTATCTGAGCTTGATTTACCTGAAGATACATTTTTTTCAAATGATTGGAAACAGTTTAAAGATTTACCTCTCGTTGATAGAAGGTCTGGGGAAGAGCGAAGGAAAAATCCTGACAGAAGAACCAATTTAGTTGGTAGGAAAGATAGAAGGTCCGGGGAAGACAGACGTAAACGTGATCGTTTTAAAGAAAGAGAAGAGTTCTTAAAAAACCAAGCCCTTCAAAAACTAGAAAAAAAAGCAAAAGAATTTGAAGCGAAAGGGGAAGAATCATCTCTCAATGATTTATTAAAATCATACTTTCCAGAACAACCCAATTTAAAATTACCTGAATCATGGGACCTCGAACCCATTGGATTACCAGATCCAAATGACCTGAGAAGGGATGAAAAAGAACCTCTTCTCCATCCAGACGAGAGGAAACAAACTGGTGAGGAACCAAATTGGTTCCAAGATACGACTGATTCTTTACGCAAAGAACTGGAACTCCCTGATCCAGTTGATCCACAAACTGATGAATTAATTTCTTCAAAAGTAGAACTCCCAGAAGCAGTTGATCCTAACAAACATAAGTCGGAAACGATTATTGAAACGGATATGCCCATCCAAGTGGAACTTACAAACAGACCACTTGTCGCTGATGATATTAAAATCGGTTTACCTGATGCGGATGAAGTGTTTCGTGATCGCAAACGAAAAGAAGAAGAAGGTGAAACAGAAGGCCCTTCGTTTGATGATGTAGATGGTCCTGATATTGAAATTGTCGATGGGGATTTGGGGGAGATCGCAGAAGAAGAATCTCCTATGCCTCTCGAGGAGATGGCCGAAAAAGCCACAGAGGATGAACCTGAAAAAATCATCCATGGGGTTTTGGAATTAAAACCACCAGAAGCGGATGATGCTCCGTTTTTAACTCTGACTTATGATTTTGGAAAAATCCCACATGCGTTCCGATTATCTAAGAATTATTCTATTATGGAATATTCGTATTATAAATACAAACCGATGCTCATGAAAGCACAAGAGTTTGCCCGTCGTAAGATGTTAAAAAATGCTCTCAATTATTACCGCGTGATCAAATCCCAAAATATCCCACCTGAACTTCGTAAGATGATCAATCGAAACATTCGAGACATCACAGAGTTTATGGAAAAATTCCTAATGGCAAAAGGAAACTGATCCCATCTTCAAATGGAATTGTTTGACAACTTAGCTTTGTTTTTTTTAGTCTAACAAACACAGGCAAGGTACACTCCGATGAGAATCCAAACAAACAATCGGTAAGTAAATTTTAAAACCAATCCACACTTCTCCTTTGTTTTTAGGACAAGGCATACTTACCGATTTCCACTTGGAAACAATGGGAGTTTGTTCTATGTCTAGTTTTCTTTCCGTTCACAACCTTACATTCCAATTCGAATCTCAATCGGAACCATTGTTCCAAAACCTGAACCTTCATTTTACTACAGGATGGACGGGAATTGTTGGGAAAAATGGAAGTGGTAAATCCACGTTAGCAAAAATCATATGTGGTGAAATTGAAACAGCAAAGGGGATTGTCCTTGGGAACGAGTCTGTTACTTTTCTTTCGCAAGGTACAGAGATAACCAGTGATGGACTCCAAGAATTTTTATATGATGAGGACCAAGAATTTGGGTACTGGAAAAATCTCTTACAAGTTAAGTTCGAATCGATGGATCACTATTCGACTCTCAGCTTTGGTGAAAAAAGAAGATTGTTACTTGCAATGGTCTTATCAAAACAATCAGATGTTTTGGTTTTAGATGAACCCACGAATCATTTGGATTTTTACAGTGCCAAGATCATTCGGGAATCACTTTTGTTATACAAAGGAATTGGTATTCTCATTAGCCACGACAGAGACTTGTTAGATGGTGTCGTCAATTCATGTGTTTTCCTCGAAAAAAACTTTGTGAGCCAAAGGAATGGAAATTATTCTGCAGGGAAAATTGAGCTGGAACGTGAAAAAGGAGAGAGATTACATGATTGGGAAATTGTAAAACGGGAAAGAAAAAAACTCGATGCTGAATTAAAACGAAGGAGAGAGGTGGCTAAACTTTCCCACATCCACCGATCAAAAAAAGGTTTAGACCTCCATGACCACGATGCACGCCACAAAATCAATTTGGCTCGAGTGTCAGGGAAAGATGGCCAAGCAGGCCGACTCAAAAACCAAATTGAAACAAGAACCGAACATTCTAAAAAACGAGAAATAGAAATTGGGAAAACACTTCCCGAAAAGGAAACAATCGGGATCGATTGGTTGTCTACTCCATACAAAAAGAGTCACTTATGTTTGTTAGATGGTGGTAATTTGGATTTAGGATTTTTGCAATTGAGTTTAGAAAAAAATTTGGACATCCAATCTCATGATAGGATTTCCATCACAGGAAAAAACGGTGTTGGGAAATCAACCTTACTCCTATATCTGGCAAATCAATTGCAGAAAAAAGGGATAAGCACGTTTTACCTCCCACAAGAATTTTCGAATGAGGAGGTATTCCAATTGTACAACGAGTTCCAAAACCTCTCGGACATAAAAAGAGCAAAAGTTCTTTCGTCACTCCATCGTTTAGGCAGTGATCCCAAACGGTTTGCCGAGTCCGAGTCTTTGAGTCCAGGAGAATGTAAAAAACTGTATCTGTCTCTCCACCTAGAAGAGAGTTTTGAAGTGATGCTCTTAGACGAACCTACCAATCATTTGGATCTAAAATCGGTAGAAGCCTTAGAGGTATCACTCGGGCGTTTCCCAAAGGCTCTCCTTGTAGTGAGCCATGATCGGCGATTTGTGGAAACAGTGACAACGAGAGAGTGGGTATTGGAAAACTTCCGGCTCACTGAAAAACATCTAGACAGAATCTAAGGACTGTACTTAGAATAATTCTAAGGAGTGACATTATGCCACAAGTGACATCACATGCCCCTGATTTTAAAGCAACCGCAGTGATCGGGGACAGTTTCAAAGAAATCAAATTATCTGATTACAAAGGAAAATGGGTGGTACTCTTTTTCTATCCACTTGATTTTACATTTGTATGTCCTACAGAGATCATTGAATACGATGCAAAACTAGAAGATTTTAAAAAGATCGGAGCTGAAGTTTTAGGTGTATCTGTAGATAGCGAATTTTCACACTTAGCTTGGAAAAAAACGCCTAAAAAAGAAGGTGGTATTGGTGAGATTAAATACCCACTCATTGCAGACAAAACAAAAGAAATTGCAAAGTCTTTTGGTGTCCTCATTGAGTCAGGTCCAGATGCTGGGGTTGCGCTTCGCGGAACTTTCATCATCGACCCACAAGGTGTAATCCGCCAAGCAACTGTTAACGACCTTCCAGTAGGACGTAACATTGAAGAAGCACTCAGACTCATCAAAGCTTTCCAATTTGTGGAAAAACACGGTGAAGTTTGTCCTGCAAACTGGGATGAAGGGAAAAAAACGATGAAAGCGGATCCTACTGGATCAAAAGCTTACTTCGCTTCCGTCAATTAATTGCAGTTTCTCTAAAACGAGAAAATGGGAGAACTAATGGAATCTACAACAAATACAGAAAAACCGAATGTCGAATTTTATAAGGCTGATAATTTTCCTAAAGGTTTGACACGTAAGGTTGTAGAGTCCATCTCCCATATTAAAAATGAACCGAGTTGGTTATGTGAGTTTCGTTTAAAAGCCTTTGAGGTGTATGAACAAAAACCAATGCCAACCTGGGGTTTTATCCCACAATTCCAAATCAACATTGATGATTATGTACATTATGTAGGTTCCAACCAGAAAAAGAAAAAATCATGGGATGAAGTGGATCCCGAAATTCTACGTAGTTTCGAAAAACTGGGAATCCCTGAACACGAACGGAAATACTTAGCAGGAATCGAGACAATGAACGATTCCGAAACCATTTATGCCAATGTCAAAAAGGAACTCACTGATTTGGGAATTATTTTTTGTGACATTGATACTGCCATCCGCGAATACCCAGAACTCGTTCGCGAGTATTTGGGAACTGTTGTTACCATTGGTGATAATAAATTCTCAGCCCTCAACTCTTGTGTTTTTAGTGGTGGGTCATTTGCTTACATTCCGAAAGGAGTGAAAACTCCTATGCCGCTTCAGGCATATTTCAAAGTAACAGCTGCTAGTTCTGGACAATACGAACGCACTCTTCTCATTGCAGATGAAGGTGCCCATTTGGAATACAGTGAAGGTTGTACTTCTGTCCAAGATAAGGGTACGAATTTCCACACAGCTGTTGTGGAACTGGTTGCTAAAAAGAATTCTAAAATCTTCTATACCACCATCCAAAACTGGAAAAAGAATATGTATAATTGGACAGTGAAACGTGGGCTATGCGAAGAGGCAGCTCACATCACATGGACTGATTGTAATATTGGCGCCAATACCATCAAATACCCAGGGATCATCTTACAAGGGGATCATTCCACGGGAGATGTACTTTCACTCGCATTTGCTGGGAATGGCCAAGTGCAAGACACGGGGGCCCGGATCATCCATGTGGGAAAAAACACAAGGTCCAATATTTTAGCAAAAGGGGTTGCCCTTGACGGAGGGATCAATTCTTACCGAGGTCTAGTTAAATTTGAACCATCCAGTAAAGGATCGTACAGCCACATCAAATGTGATGGTCTTATGATGGACAACCGTTCCCAGTCTCATGCTTATCCATACAACGATGTGTCAGGGGAAGAGGGAACTCTCAACTACGAAGCAACTGTTTCCAAAATTGATGATGACCAATTGTTTTACCTTCAGTCTCGCGGAATGTCAGAAGACGATGCAAAACTACTCATCATCAATGGCTTTTGTGAAGGGGTCACCAAACACTTAGATGTAGAATATTCGGTTGAGATGACAAAACTCATTCGAATGATCCTGGAAGACGGAAAAGTCATCTCCGAAACTTAAAAAACCAAAACAAGGTTTATCGTTTCAATACCAGAACCCAGAGGCTTACACTTGCGATGAGTAGGCCGAGGCTTTCTCTCACTTCTTCCACTTCCATTCCAAAATAAGGTGCTTCGGTCATATAAAATACTGATAGAACCAAATACAAGGGAATGAGAACAGTTCCCACCCATCTTGGCAATCGACGGAAAAAACGAACAGTAGCAAGGATTCCTACGATTGCATAGAGCGGAAACCATAAATACGGATCTGGATCGTTCAATTGCAAGTAAGCAAATAAAAAGAATATGGGAATACAAATGAGGGAAAATAGTTTCATCACAGTTTCCAAAGTTTTTTGATTGCGGATACAAATCCAAGCGAATTATCCTAAAAGGAGAAACCCGCGTATGAAAATCCAAATCTTATTATCCGTGTCCTTTTTTACCGTATCCTTATCTTCTCTCGCTTGTGATGATTTAGGCAGAAAGATATTAAAAACATTCAATAAGAAATATGAAACAGATGGAAAGGTATTAGGATCCAAACCAATTTTTATTGGCCCCGATGCTCTCCGCAAACAACTATCGATTTCACTTACAGAAGTGGTGAAGGTCAAAGAACCAACCGACATTCAGTTTCCACCTGCCGAGAGTCCTTTTATGTTTATTTTGGAAAAAGCAGGGGACCTCATTCTTTTTGATAGAGAAAAAAAAACCAAACGAGTGTTACATAAATTTCCCGTCATCACAGATAGTGAGGAAGGTCTACTTGGTTTTACATTCCACCCGAATTATCCGAAAGAACCAAAGGTGTATTCCCATACGGTAATCTCTTCTGCAAGTAAAGATATGACAGTGATTGCTGAATGGTTAGTGGAAAATCCCAACTCATATGAATCCATGGTTCTAAAAAATGAACGTGTGTTATTGCAAGTAGAACAGCCATATCCAAACCATAATGGAGGCCAAATTGGTTTTGGGCCTGATGGGTATTTGTACATTGGTCTTGGAGATGGGGGATGGAGAGCCGATCCAAAAAACAACGGACAAAATCCAAACACCTTACTTGGTTCTATCTTACGCATTTCTCCCATGCCAGATGTCGATGGAAAAAAACCATATTCCATTCCTAAAGATAATCCTTTCCTTGGAAAACAAGGTTTTTTGCCTGAAATTTTTGCCTATGGGATTCGTAACCCTTGGAAGATGAGTTTTTCACCTGACGGTCGTTTGATTGTAGCTGATGTAGGACAAGATGCTTATGAAGAAGTAGATGTTATCCTTTCTGGAAAAAATTATGGATGGAACCAAACAGAAGGTTTTCATTGTTTTACAGATGGATGTAATCCCTCTTTGTACCAACCTCCATTTTATGAATATGGCCGTGAAGAAGGCCAATCCATTACGGGTGGGTATGTATATACAGGATCTTCTATTCCTGAATTAAAGGGAAAATACGTTTTTGGTGATTTTATCCAAGGAAAAATTTGGGCGATTGAAGTGCCAAAACCTGGAACCAACCAAAAGAGTACAGAAACCATTGCACTTGGAAAGTGGAACCTACTCATTCCAACCTTTGGCAAAGATAATGATGGTGAAATTTTTGTTGCTGATTACCAATCAGGAACCATTTACAAATTGGGAAAACCGTAACCCATCAGTATTGGAACAAAAGATCCATTTGATTGTTTAAAATTTAAAAGTTGATCCTTCTATGAAAAAATTGTTTACCCATGTCCCTTTTTATATCCGTTTCCACCTGCTTCTTGCTGGACTCGGAATTGTTTTTTTAACCATTTACCGTGTCGCTTTTTTTCTGATGTATTCCTATCGGATGAATGATAAATCATTTTGGATCATTCTGAAAGCATTTGCAAAAGGTGCACGTTTTGATATTTCCGTCTTATGTGTGTTACTTGGATTTAGTCTTGTTTATTCAACATTTCATTTTCTAAATCGGAATCGGTGGTACAGATCTGTATGGAGGACAATTCCTGTTATCTTTATCATCTTACTTCTTTTTTTACTCATTGCCGATTTGATTTATTATGAGAATGGAAACAAACATTTGGGGTATGAAGCCTTTGCTTACTTAGGTTTCGAAATGTTACCACTAGTTGGATCTGCTTTTTCACAAAATCCATTTTTGTTTTTACTCGGTTTACTCATCATTTTGGGAATTGGATTTGGTATTTATAAAATCCAATCAAAATTTCCATACTCACATGTGAACTTACATTACAAATGGGCTGGTCTACAATTTCTAATTGTGTTGGCTTTACTTGTTCTTGGCATTCGAGGTGGAATCCAAACAAGTCCACTTCGTACAAGTGATGCCATTATCACAAAAGAAACGATTACCAATGATTTGGTTTTAAACCCTGGGTTTACGGTCATCACAGATCTCAAAATGACAAAAGTGGACGATCGGCATACGATGAAGTTATCGGATGCAACATCCATTGTCAGAAAGGAAGTTTCGTATCCAGGAGCTGAGTTTATTTCGGAAGAGTATCCTCTGCTTCGTAAAACAAATATCACTTCTAAAAAACCTTTACCTCATATTGTTGTCATCGTTCTCGAAGGTTGGACTGGAAAGTTCATTGATATCATTGGATCAGGGAAGGTGGAAGGAAAAGTAGTCACACCATTCTTCAACCAACTCATCCGCCAAGGAATGTTCTTTAAGCATTTTTTTGCAAGCGGCGGACGAACTACGAATGGACTGATGGCACTGATGGGAGGTATCCCCGACAGGCCAGGGCTCACTGCTGTCAGAACACCACAAATTCTTAACAGGTTTTCAGGCCTAGGAAACATTGCAAAAACTATAGGTTACCAAACTCTTTTTGTAACAGGAACAGATTTAAGCTTCAATAATAAGGGTAGTATCATGTACCACTGGGGTTTTGATACACTAGTTGGGAAACAAGAGTTGGAAAAAAATCCAGAATATAAAACTGGGCCTTGGAGTTACTTAGATGAAGCATCGCTTGATGCTATGCACAAACGTCTGTTAAATGTGAGTCCAGAAAAACCAATTGTTTCTGTGATCCATACAGGTACAACCCATTACCCATACAAAGTCCCAGATGAAAAATACCGTTTGTTTGGAAAAGACACTCAAGACAGCGAATACTTAAATGTTTTGCATTATGCTGACTTTGCACTTGCCGAATACATGGAAAAGGCCAAAAAAGCTCCTTATTTTAAAGACACTGTTTTCTTTTTTGTATCAGATCATAGCCACCATCGTTTCCTAAATTATTATGAAGATCGAAATGTCCCTCTCCTCATTTATGCTCCTGGCAAAATCAAACCAGAGTTAAGGGAAGATGTAACATCACAACTTGATCTAATTCCAACGATTCTTGGTTTTATGGAAAGAGAGGTATATTTCAGTGTGATGGGCCGAGATTTGCGAAAGGTAAAAGGATCCTCTGCTTACTTCGCATATGGAAATATCTTTGGTTGGATTGAGGATGATTTTTTATACTACCAATCAGTATCAGGCGGACAAGGGGAAACAAAAACCATCAAAGAACCATTTGTGGATCTAGGCCTTTGTTACAAAGATTTAAGTCTCTGTAACAAACATGCTGAGAAAACAAAAGCCTATTTGAATATGGGAGACGAACTCCTAAAGTCGAACAAATTGTTCCCTTCGGAGTCCGTTTTACAATCGATAAAAACTAATACCAAGTATTAGAAATATTACTCAAATCAAAGAATGTCTTTCGTTTGATGATGATCCATAATAAGGAAACAAGCGAAAGGCCAATGAGAGGGATCGCAAACATCGCGATGTTTGGAATGTTGGAATAAAGTAGGGTGAGAACAAACGCAAAGATAAAAAGTACGTTACGCACTACTTCTGTCCTTCTTGACCAACGTTTCATTTCCATTGTACGATCAATGGAAAACAAACTAAAGATAATCACTGCAGATAAAATACCAAGCATTGTCATATCTTGTTCTAAGTTGATTTTTGCTACTTTCCAAATCACAAGTCCCACTGCCATAAGAACCGCTGCTTGTAACGCTACATATACCATTACACCCATTGGTGGTTTTGGATCATATTTTTCTGTATAAGCTGGTTCTTTGAATACATCGTCTGGTGTTTGTAGGTAAGTTGGTTTCCAACCAGGAGGACCAAAGATTGTTTTAAACACATCTCCTATCGACTTACATTTGAAGATTTGAAAGAACAGATCCTTAAACACGTGTAAGTTGACAGTGATTGGGTTAAATGAGTTTACAGGTTTTGTTAAACCATAAATGGGTTCGTCGGTTTCCCATTCAAAGGAGCCAAACATTCTGTCCCAAATGATAAAAATTCCACCATGGTTTCGGTCTAGGTATTTCCTTTGGGTTCCGTGGTGGACTCTGTGGTTGGAAGGGGTCACCATAAACTCTTCTAAAAATCCTAACTTCCCAATAAAACGAGTGTGCACCACAAATTGGTACACTTTTAATATCCTGTGGCTGAGTAAAAACATCGCCCATGGGATACCAAGGAGAGCCATCACAAGGAAATACATGTATTCAAAAATTCGTTGTAATCCATTCCCTCGGAAAGCGACGGACAGGTTCATTTCTTGTGTGGAATGGTGGGTGACATGGGTTGCCCAGAAAAGATTAATCTCATGGCAATGTCTGTGAAACCAGTAATAGATAAAATCAGCCAACACAACAGAAAATGTCCAGGCACCGAGTGCATGCCAATTCACAACAAAACTTGGTGAAAATTGGAAAGGACTTGTCAGAGGGAAAAAATGATAACCAAGAGCAGATAAAGAGTAATTCTTTTCAATGATGTCGTAAACATATAAAGCCCCAAGTAGGATGACAACCCCAACAAGTGCAAAGATCACACCTGTGCTAACATCCGCTATAAGAACATTCAATCGGTAAAACTGTTTGCCCTTCATATAAGAAACAAAAATTTCAATCCCGATCAGTGCGACCATGACGATAAAGGCGTATTCCATAAAGGCATCGCTATTCATGCGTGTATTTTCCTCACTAACGACTAGGCTTTTGAATCATGTCCACTAAGTCAATGTCCATTTCTTCCGAGGAAACTAGCGACTTTGTGACGATTCTGTGAATTTAGACTTGTTCTACAGGGCTTTTTGGAGTAAGACATTTAGAAAGAGTGTAATTTCTTGTCCCGTAAGGTGGCAAAGAAAAGATTGGCTAATGGTGAAGGGACCTACACAATGAAAGAGGAAATACCGGTTCTCAAAGGGAAAACCAAAAAAGAACTAGAAGAGATATGTGTTTCCTTAGGTCTTGAAAAATACCGAGCAGCACAGATTTATACAGGAATTTATAAGAGTCGTTATACGACGATTGACCAATTTACAACCCTCTCAAAAGAAGTTAGGGAAAAGTTAAAACAACATACTTCCTACCCCGAAATTGAAATTGGACGTGATCTGGTTTCCAAAGATGATGGGACTCGTAAGTTTACATTTTACGTAGGCGAAAACAAAGAGATTGAGGCGGTTTGGATTCCATCGGGAGACGGTGGGCGTAAAACCATTTGTATCTCTTCCCAAATCGGATGTACCCTCAATTGTAAATTTTGTGCCACTGGCCTTTTGGAATACAAAGGCAATTTACACACTTGGCAGATCCTTGACCAAGTCCTGCAAGTGGAACGACTTGTGGGAGACCGTGCCACAAACATCGTGTTTATGGGAATGGGGGAGCCCATGCACAATTATTTTTCAGTGATGAAAGCTGCCCATATCCTAAGAGACCAAGATGCTTTTGGACTTGGTGCCCTTCGGATCACGATTTCAACCGCTGGTGTGACAACGGGGATCAATCGTTTCATTGAGAACAAAGAACCTTTTAATTTTGCCATTTCACTGAACCATCCCAATCCCAATGCACGTTCTTCTGTGATGGATGTAAACGACAAACACCCCTTGGAGAAACTCATTGATTCAGCGAAACGTTTCACAAAGGAACTTGATCGGGCCATCACATTTGAATACGTGATGATCCCTGATGTAAACATGGGTCGAGACAATGCAGAACGACTCGCAAAAATTGCAAGGTCAGTGAACAAATGTAAAATCAACGTGATTCCGTTAAACACTGATTTTACGGGATGGCGTAGACCAACTGATGATGAAGTCAAAGAATTTGTAATGCATCTCAAAGCTAAAACGACTGCTCCCATCCTCAATCGCCGTAGTCCAGGTAGGGACATCAACGGTGCTTGTGGTATGTTAGCTCTCAAAGGAATTCGAAGTGAAACAACAAAGTAAATGGATATTGGTTTTATGTTTGGTTTTGTTTGGTAACAATTGCCAAGACATAGTAGAACAAAAATGCCAATTAGCATGTGAAAAATTTGTCACATGTACAGAAGAAGAACTCAAACTTACTTTGGCACCTGATGTAAAACGCACAGGTAGGATCCAATGTATGGACGGATGTACCACTCATAATAGTGATATCCTCCAGTGTTTTGACCAAGAGCCAAATTCTTGTAAAGGATTCGGCCAATGTTTGGTACAAATAGGAACATTTGAATGAAAGAATCACTTTCTCCTTCCGAACGCATCTTTTATCGTATTTTATTATTGATGGCATCTTTGCCGATTTTGTT
>NZ_NPDM01000001.1:1500000-1625029 GCF_002812085.1 Leptospira levettii | reverse complement strand
AATTCTGTAACACGAATTTTTGTATCACCTTGTCCTATGCTTAAATAAAACCGACCAGACTTATCTGTGGTTCCTCTGGTGGTGGAGGGAGCGGAGGAAGTTACTAACCAATCCGAATTCCCGTCCAAAACGGAAAAACGAAAAAGAAAGATTTTAAATTATAGTTTTTTTCCCTACTGAAAAAGTCTAATTTTTCGTAAACCAAACATACATTCGCCTATTCTAATTTCATTAAGATTTAGAATGTGACATTATGTTCGATTCGATTCCTCTCAGAATCATGCGAGTGTGTGGTTCTATTCCTGCTACAGTTTCGATTTTCCTTCTCTGCCTCTTAGTAAACCTCTCCCTTGGGGCAGAGGAAAATGACACCCCGCTAACCATCCATGATAAAAAAGGAAGATGGAATATCCAATGGGGTTATAACCGAGATTATTTCACACAAAGTGATATCAACTTTCGTGGTCCAGGCTACCGTTATACTTTAAAAGCTGTTGATGCAAGGGACAAACCAGAATCATTCAAAGCCGATGTTTATCTGAATCCATCCAAGTTTGAAATTCCTCAATACAATTTAAAGTTTATCTATTACTTTACAGATCGATTCTTTTTATCGTTCGGCCAAGATCATATGAAGTATGTAGTCACACCAGGACAGACAGTCAAATATTCTGGTTATATTGACCCTGGAGTGATCGCAAAAAACCAACTCGCTTTATCTCCAGAAGCAGCAGCATTCATTTATCTTTTTCCTGGACATGTCCAAGAGATGGCAGGATACCATGGTGGAGACCAAACGATTACGTTAACACCTGATATACTAAAGTATGAACATACTGACGGTTTAAATTACATATTTTTAGATTTTGGATGGATCACTCCCCTTTATACTTCCGCTGATGGTCTTAGTGGCATTAGTTTGGTATCCTCCATTGGTGGTGGACCAGTGGTTTGTCGTAGCGACGTACGCGTGTTAGGCAAAGGTCAAAACAATAATTTTCATGTCTCTGGATATGGAGTTTCTGGGTATGTTGCTACCCGCTATGAATTTTCTAGAACATATTATATTGAATTTGGGGGGAAGGGTGGTTACATTGATCTTACCGACGTGTTAACAAGTGGAGGATCCAATCGTGCCTCTCAAAATTTTGGATTTTTAGAGTTAATTCTCTCTGGTGGTATCGCCATTTAGATTTTATGATTTAATGGATTGATTTCGTATGTTCTCTTCCAATGAATAGAATTATGAATCAATCCATGATCTTCCAAATCTCTGTCCAATCCTTCAAAAAAGGACTTGGAAATTTACTGAATATTCTAGAAAAAGCAGAATCACATGCTGAGACCAAAAACTTTCCTTTTGAAAATTTACTCAATGCAAGACTCTTCCCTGACCAATTTCCATTAACCAAACAAATCCAAATTGCTTGCGATACTGCAAAACTTTGTGTGGCTCGTATAACAGGGAAAGATGCTCCCAAACACGATGATACAGAATCAAATTTCAATGAACTGAAGGTTAGGATCCAATCAGTTCTCCAGTATTTGGATGGTTACCAAGAATCAGATTTTAAAACTGTCTCGGAAATGAAAGTGACTCAACCAAGATGGGAAGGACAATACTTAACTGGATGGGAATACCTTACCCACCATGCGATCCCCAATTTTTATTTCCACATCACAACTGCTTATGCGATCCTCAGGCATAATGGTGTTGAGATTGGAAAAAAAGATTATTTGGGTGAGATGCCATTTAAGAAATAAAAAAAACATCCGAACCACTCCCCCTGTTTCACAAAACCGCTGAAAACGGTGCAAACGCGTTTTCAGAACGTTTTTAACGGAAAAATTTGAATTTTTTTCCTTCGCTGTAAATTTCCATTGAGGGCAAGGAGGCCATTTGCTTGATTAGAATTTCCGAATATAGATTTGGAAATTTGTAATTGAAAACGGACTCTGTTATGCGAAACAAACTTTACTTACTTTTTGTTCTAACTCTTTTTTCGAGCCAATGTGTAGGAATCCTCCCCGATGGCTCCTCGCAACAGAGATTCAATCCCTTTCTTTTTTTACTTGGACTCATTGGTGGGAGCCCGAGTTCCTCTCAAGATTTATCCCCTGGCACTGCATTTGATCTTTCGGGTGATGGGAAAACGGACGCCACTCTTGTAGACTCCGATGGGGATGGGGTTTCCGATGGGATCAACTTAACAGGTGGGACCACTCCCAATCTTATCCTCTTAGATACCAACGGTGATGGAATTCCTGATGCCGTCGATAGCAATGGTGATGGGATTGCCGACTACTACATCAGTCCCAACCCTCCAGGATTTTTAACGACAGCTCCAGGTGGCACAGGAAATCCCGTGGTCATCATTGTTGATGCGAATGGAAATCCACTTGGGTTTGATACTGACGGTGATGGGACACCGAATGACACAGCCATTGTCACAATCCTAAGTGATACAACACCTCCTACTCTCACCAGTTCTTTGTTAGCTGGCACTTATTCAACGGCGCAAACTGCAACCCTCACTTGTTCTGATAACCGAGCTCCTGGTTCGATAGTCTACACAATGGACGCTTCTTCTCCAACATTTTCACCAAAACTGGGAACGGTGGTGAATCGCTCTTCCCAATCCATTTCCCTTTCTACGGAAGGAAATCATACTCTGCAAGCTATCTGTCGTGACCTGGCAGGAAACCTTTCGGCACCATTAAATATTACGTATACGATTGATTCCCAAGTCCCTGCACTTACTCTAGTAGGCCAAACGGCAACTGCGATTAGCTCCCAAGCCGGTGCCATTACAAGTTCTACAGCAACTTGGCAATCCAATCGATCCGGCTCCTATGTTATCCGAGAAGGAAGTGATTGTGCCTCTGGAACTCAAGTGGCATCGGGGAATGTGACTGCTAGTGCCGATCAAACCTTCCATCGTTCCCATACGAATTTTACCGGCGAGGGAACCAAAACCTATAGGATCTGCGTTACAGGATCCAATGGGCTCACAGGTTTTGTTTCCTTTAGCCTCAGGCGAGATGATACACCACCCACAATCAGTGCTAGTCCAGGTGCTGGGAGTTATGCAACAGCTACTTCTGTCTCTGCCTCGTGTTCAGACGTGGGAGGTTCTGGGTGTGACAAAATCGCTTACTCAGTATTAGTTGGCTCTTCTCCTACGAATCCTAGCATCCAAGGAAGTACAGGAACTATCATCAGTGGAAATTTGTACAATTCTGCACTTGTTATGACAGATGGTGCGACCACCTATACAAAGTTTATTGCCCGTGACCAAGCAGGAAATCTATCCAATGTAGTTTCCCAAACTTATATCGTAGATACAGAAGTTTCCTCAATCACGATCAATTCACATACTGAGTTCATCAATGGATCCTCTCAAGCATCAATCAGCTGGCAAAGTTCTAAGGCAGGCCAATACCAAATTCGCATTGGAGGAACAAATTGTACAAATGGGACTGCACTTGCCAACGCAGGTTTCAACTTCAGTGTGAGAGGAAGTATCCCTGCAGCCACCAGCGTAACTTCTTCCATTGAAAATTCACATTTTGCAGTTGGTGACAATACCATTCGCATTTGTGTGGAAAACCTTGTGGGAAGTTTCGGCTCCAATTCGCGAACCACTAAAAAAGACACGACTGCACCAGTCGTGACCATGACATCCCCATCAGGAGCGGGTCCGTTTGCTTCTGGTACACAACTCCAACTAAGTTGTTCCGACACGAATGGAACTGGATGTGAAAAAATCATTTATACCTTGGATGGAACGGACCCTTTGTTCGAATCCAATGGTCAGGTGATCAATGGAACTGTGTATACAACACCATTGGCACTATCCGATGGCGGTAACCAAGTCAAATACCTTGCCCGTGATGTAGCAGGAAATGTAAGCTCTGCAGGAAACCAAAATTTCCATGTGGGCCCACCAAGCGCCCCCACCTTTGTGGAAGCACAAGCTGGTGGAACGAGTGCTATTGTCCAATGGTGGCCAGTGAGTGGTGCCACATCGTACACAGTGTACTACAACACAAGCCCTGGTGTGACAACGGCATCGACTAGTTTCGGACCCATGACAGATACATATGCAACGATCACAGGTTTGGCGAGTGGGACGTTGTATTATTTTCGGGTTGTGGCAAGTAATAGCGGAGGGAATAGTTCGATTTCGTTATTAGAAGCGACTGCTTTGACGACCGTGACACCGCCCGGGACAAGTTCAACAGGGACCTATGTTGATGTATCTGCTGGCCAGGGATCAGGTTCAGGAAATTTTCCAAGTGCAATTATAGATCGAAGAAATAATAAACTTTTAATCGCAACTACCAACCAAGCTAATAGTGGTAGGCTAAGCTTGTTTCGTTGTAATTTGGATGGAACGAGTTGCACGTATCATGATATTTCTTCAAGCCAAGGTACTAACTCTGGGATCAGGCCTTCCATCACAATTGATGAAAAGAATCAGACAATTCTTGTTGCGACTACAAATGGTGCCAATAATAACAAACTTGCACTCTATCGATGTAGTCTCGAAATTAGTGAATGTAGCTATAAAGATATTTCCTCTGGCCAAGCCAATGAGTCAGGCTGGCACCCTTCCATTGGAATTGATTATTTAAATGATAAGCTCATAGTTGTCACACAAAACAACAGCAATAATTCCAAACCAAGCTTATTTCGATGCGATTTAAATGGTAATAATTGCATTCATACCGACATCTCAGCTGACCAAGGAAATGGATCTGGCTTTAGTCCTCATTTGTCCATTGATTATTCAAATCAGAAACTAATCGTCGTTATGAGATCCGCAAATAAATTAAGTTTGAGATACTGCCATTTAAATGGTTCAAATTGTATATTTCGTGATATTCCAATTGTCGGACTAGAAAACCCATTTGGCGTGATTGATTATTCCACTAACAAATATTTGATCGTAGCAAATCAAACATCGATTGCAAAACCATTATTAATAAGATGTGACATGGATGGGAACAATTGTGGCTCCGTAAATTTTGCGAATTTACAGTCTGGAAATATTGGCTATTATCCAAATTTAGTGATTGATAAAGTCAATGAAAAACTATTCATCTCTTCAATTAGAAAAGGTACATTCTTAAACTCTCCAAATGTATGGAAATGTAATTTAGATGGAAGTAGTTGTACATATCTCGTTTTTAGTTCAGCATACAGTGATGATTCTAATCTACGAACTCTTCTCGATACTAATTCTGGAAAGATTTTAATCATTACAAATAATGTTACCAACTCCAACAAACCCTCCCTCTTCATCTGGTAACCCGCGCCAGGGATCCGAAGGGCTTGGTCACCTGCCATCGTTAGATGGCTGGGGACGGGAGCGTTAGCGCACCCCGAAGGGAGCCCGGTCGGTGTTCGATGGACCTGCATCATCGAACAAATGCGAGGCGCACATTATCATCTATCAATCCATTACTAACAACACCAAAGGAATCCAATGAATCTAAAACCATTTCTCTTTCTCCTGTTTCTCTCTACCAACTTTCTCTTGGCACAAGAGGCGATCGAATCACGAAAAACAAATCCCAAAACCTATGAATATGGCCTCAAAGGACAAAATTTTACTTACGTCCCTTTTGAGACAAAGGGAACCATCGGTTATAACCAATCGGATCTCCGTAATAACAAAGATTTGGTGTATTTGCCATTTTTTAAGTATCGAAATCCGGAAAAACAATTTGGATTCGAATTTGATATGGTAAATATCAAACTTGATGATCCATATCGAAAAACGTTTTATTCCAATAGTAATGGTCTCTTTCCATCAGCGATCCCGTATGGAAATTTCCAAAGGCAAGAATATCGTTTTCATTTTTTATATATGCCGATCGAAAACCAAATTTTTTATTTTGGACTTGGTTTATTAAAAATAGATCGAATGTACCAAGTGGAGAATTATGAATTTGCTTACAACATTCGTCATGACAAAATCAATTCGTATGGAATTTCCATTCCACTGCGGAGTAAAATTCAAATTTTTGATGGTTTCGAATTCAATTTAGGATTTGATCCTTACGTCACATATGGGAACAGGGATTATGCGAACCAAAGATCCAGTACTATGTATTCATCCGATGGTCGAGTGGGCCCTTACTTTACACTTGCAAAAACCAATCCAAACAACATTACGGAAATCTTAGGATTTCAAGCAGAGGTTTCTCTTTCTTACAAAGTATATGACCAAATCAGATTGTATTTTGGTTTTATGCGAAACCAATCCAAAATCCGTTCGATCAATTTTGAGCAAAGGAATTATACCTATTATGGAGCGGACAACGAATTGTATGTGTCGAGCAGAAGTCCCTTTGAAAGGGCGATTGATACACACAATTCGTTTTACTTCGGGATCTCGAACACACATTGAAATAAAAAAAACCATCCGAGATTTCTCAATGATGGTTTTCCACTCACAGTCCCATTTCTTCAAAAGGGACTTCCGAGCCACCTAAACTCCGCTAGATGGTCTCTTTGAAATCCAACAACGTATCTTTACGCTACTGGACCGTATTGGCTGTAATCAAATTCTTTGGAACCAGTGAGGTATTTTTTGTAGTTTTCTACAAATTGTTTCGCAAGGTCCGCTGCCGTTTTGTCGTATTCTTCTTTGTTTTCCCAAGCGTTACGTGGGTTTAGGATATGAGCATCCACACCATTTACGGATTTAGGGAAAGACACTTGGAATACTGGGTGTTTTTCAAACTCGGATTTTTCAATGTTTCCGTTCAGGATTTCATTGATGATTTGGCGAGTTGCAGGAAGGTTCATTCGTTTTCCAACACCATACTTTCCACCTACAAGACCTGTGTTGATGAGGTATGCATTTACTTTGTGTTTTTTCATTTTTTCACCAAGTAGTTTTGCATAGAAAGTTGGGTGGAGAGTCATAAACGCCTGACCAAAACAAGCTGAGAAAGTTGCTTGTGGTTCTTTCACACCGCGTTCCGTTCCTGCTACCTTCGCTGTGTAACCAGAAAGGAAGTGGTACATCGCTTGTTCGATGGAAAGTTTAGACACTGCAGGTAATACACCATATGCATCGTAAGTAAGGAAGATCACTGTGTTTGGGTGACCTGCTTTGGATCCTGGTTGGATGTTGTCGATGTGGAAAATTGGATACGAAACACGAGTGTTTTCAGTTTTTGCAGCAGAAGAATAATCAACCTTCTTAGTCGTCGCATCATACACAACGTTTTCGAGAAGGGCATCACGACGGATCGCTGCATAGATTTCTGGTTCTGTTTTTGGATCTAAGTTGATGGTTTTTGCATAACAACCACCTTCAATGTTAAAGATTCCATTGTCGTCCCAACCATGCTCGTCATCACCGATGAGTTTACGATTTGGGTCTGTGGATAAAGTTGTTTTTCCTGTTCCAGAAAGACCAAAGAAAAGAGCGCTGTCTCCGTCTTTACCAACGTTTGCAGAGCAGTGCATTGTGAGAACATTCTTCAGTGGTAAGTAGTAGTTCATGACAGAGAAAATCCCTTTTTTCATTTCCCCACCGTATTCTGTTCCACCGATGATACAGATTTTTTTAGCTAAGTGGAAGATCACAAACACTTCGGAATTGAGACCGTGTTCTTTGTATTTTGCGTTTTTATAACCAGAAGCATTGATGATCGTAAACTCTGGGTTGAGTTTTGCGAGTTCTTCTTTGGTTGGGCGAAGGAACATATTGGTGCAAAAGTGGTGTTGCCAAGCTCTTTCTGTGACCACACGGAGAGAGATTCGTGTGTCGTCGTTGGTTCCTGCGTGGCCATCAAATACGTATAATTTTTTGTTATCGAGGAATTTGGTTACTTCTGCGTAGAGTTCATTAAAAATCGCTTCGGAAACCTTTGTGTTAACTGGTCCCCACCAAATGTTGTTTTGGGAAGAAGGTTCATCGACAAAGTACTTGTCTTTAGGGGAACGACCCGTAAAAATCCCGGTATCCACCATCATCGTTCCATTATCAGAAGTAACACCTTCTTTGTTATTCAATTCGTGCTGGTAAATTTCTTCGTATGATAAGTTATGGAAGACTTCGGACGGTTTTAGGCCGAGTTCAGCAAGGCCTTTTAGATTAGTAGATACTGACATGGATCTCTCCTCGATTTCACTTTGTGTTTTTCTAGCTTCTTACTTTGCGAGTCGGTGTCAATAACAGAAAATGAAGATTCTCCACGCATCCGCAGAATATTTTCCCTACATCAAGATGGGTGGACTTGCGGACATGCTCGCCTCCCTAACGAAAGAACAGGCAAAGACAGAAAAAGTTTATGTCGCATTACCTCTGATTGGATCGATGGGGAAGGAACCAAATTGGACCGGCAAAGTATATAAGTCCATCCTTCCAGAAGATGCGTGTGAGGAAACGGTTGCTGTAAGTTTACTCAGAAAGGCAAGGTTCCGGGAAGCAGATGAATCGGGGATCAAATTGTATTTTTTTGATTCAGAATTGTTTCGGAGTTTAGATTCCATTTATGGAACAACTGACGAACATTACCGTTTTGCCATTTTTTCCTACGCTTGTTATGCGCTAAGCCAAATTTTACAAGTAAATGTTTTCCATGCCCACGATTGGCATACGGCAATGTCTCTCGCCTTACAAAAAAATTCGAGCCATTCCGTTCCTTCTGTTTTTACCATCCACAACCTTGCTTACCAAGGGGACCATCCATTTTGGATGACAGGTTTTCTAAAAGAAGATCCCTTTCGATTGGTAACAAGTCCCTTCGACCATAATGATAAATGCAATTATATGAAGGCTGGGATTTTGTCTGCAGGGCAAATCACAACAGTAAGCCCAGGTTACAAAGAAGAAACCTTACGGGAACCCAATGGATTTGGCCTCAGTTATGCCTTACAAAAAAGAGGATTCGATTATACAGGAATTTTAAATGGGATCGATGCCGACGAATGGAATCCAAAGTCTGACAAACGAATTTTCCAAACCTACTCGGTAACCAATTGGAAGGAAGGGAAAGAGAAAAACAAAAAAGAACTCTACCGAGAAATTGGAAGGCCACATTTGCCATTGGATCTTCCACTCATAGGACTCATCGGTCGGCTTACCTACCAAAAAGGATTTCCAACTTTCCTACAAGCTTTCCTAGAAAGACGCCACCTTCCCCACCGTTATGTGGTTCTCGGCTCTGGAGATGCAGAAACGGAAAAAGCATTTTTCCATTTATCAGATGTGATGCCAGATGTGTTCTATTTTTACCGAGGTTACAATGAATCGCTTGCTCACACAATAGAAGCAGCGAGTGATTTTTTTCTCATGCCATCACTCTTTGAACCTTGTGGCCTCAACCAAATGTATAGCCATGCGTACGGAACCATTCCGATTGTTTCGCGAGTGGGTGGTTTAAGGGATACAGTTAAGGAATCGAATGATATCAAATTCAAAACAGGAATTGTCTTTGAACCGAATGACGCGGGTTCGCTGGGATATGCGTTAGAACGAGCTAAAGATCTATTCCAGTCAGAAGAAAAAAGGCAAGTTGTTCAAAACATCATGCAACTGGACTGGACATGGACCAAACGAAAAAAAGAGTATGATTCCATATACCAAAAAGCCATTTCCCTTTTGATATAATCCATTTCAAACATCGTTTCCAATTCATCGACTCATCAATGATCCTGCAATTCTTACCTATGAAAGCGGAACTACTTCCATCACAAGATTAAGAGCATTCAGACATTACCAAGATGTTTGTGCAGGTCGAATGGTAACGGCAAAAAATGAATTTTTAGACAATGGAGGGAATATTGGTTACATTGAAGTCTTCACACGACCTCCTTCCCAAGAACAATAACCTAATAGCGGTATATGCTACGCGCACAGGTAAATCGTAGTAAATTTTGCAATCAAGGCACTAACCCAAACATTATATTCGTATTTCATAATATACTTATGTATTAGTATAAATACTAATACATTTACGATCAAATTCAGAATCCAACCATTTTTCGATTAGGGAAATCGACAAAGGATTGAGTATATTTCCAGAACTTGTGAAGTGGATAAATCAAAATAGAGACTTTTTAGAAAACGAAGTCCAGCAAATGAAATCAAAAATAAAATTTAAAACTATTTCAACTCTAACATTACAATTCTTTCTGATACTTGGGTTTTTGATCCAGTGCACATTGGATCTCAACAATCCAAAAGATCCAAGGTCTCGTAGTTTTTTCGAAACAACACTCTGGGAAGAATACTTACGAGGGTTGTGTAATGCAGATTTACGTGGAACCATTCGATTTGGATCTGGTACTTACAAAATTTATCCCTATCAATTGTTAAAACTTAAGAATGGGAACCTCATTGTCACTGCGGGAGTATTTGAACCAGTCACTTGGAATGGAAATTCTGTTGGAAAAAATTTTTCCTATTCGGGTACGCAAGGAACAGATGTCAATGCGATCATTTTTTTGATCAATGGTAAATCATTCCAAGTGGAATGGTTGGATTATTTAGGAATCATAACAGTTGCATCGGATGATAGGTCGACAGTTCCTGCTGTTGAATTGTCAAATGGAGATATTGTGACGTCGGCTTATGTGAAAAGTGCATCACAAGGAAACCCCATCTCGAGTAAATCGAATGCAAATTCGTTACACATGGTGCGATATGATCAAAGAGGAAATCGTGTTTGGAATACTTATCTAGATAAGTCTGACAATTCCATTGTAGAAAGCAGATTCGTACTCGTAACAGACGAAGGAGACAATATTCATTTCTTTTTTAATGGAATTGGGATTTCGATGACACCTGATACTGTAGGATTTGGTGAATTTCCATCCATGGTTGTTCCCTCTGACGCAACTAATACAGGAAACCAGGAAATAGGTTGGGGAGTCATCTCTCAAGCAGGAACTCCAATCAAACAAAGATACTTACCTTCTTATGGCCAAACCATCATAAAAGATGCAACTTACGTTGGTGCAGGAACGATTCTTATCTTTGGTGGTTCAGTCGACAATTATGTTGGTTATACTGGCCATCCATTACCATCTTATAACTTCCAAAGACCAATGGTAACAAAACTTTCCATTAGTAATTTTGATATGGAAAATACTACCTACCTTGGAACCAATAGTACAAATCATACACTTGGTTATATATCAGAAGCAATTAGTGCATCTGATGGAGTTTATACAACAGGAGTTTCAGCTGGAGATTTTGGTACCTCCTTCCATTCATTCCAACTTTATTCTGGAACTACATCCTTTCGAAATGCGATCTTTTCCAAATTTGATCGAAATGGAAATTTAATATGGAATCAATTTTTAGGATCAACCATTTCTGATATAGTTGAAATAGCACCTAAATTAAGTTATGTATCATCCAATAATCTCTTAAAGGCGTATACTTTTTCGCCAGAAAGTGGTGCTTTATTTACTGGATTTTCCATTCCAATAACCGGTAAAGGTATCAATCCATACCAAAAAACAACACTCAATATTGCAGGTGGAAATGGTTATTACCAATCCATTCACTATGAAACAGGCTTTTTTAATTTTCCACCAACTTCTACAGATTTGGTCAATAATGTAGCAGTGGTCAAAGAGTCTTGTGGAGGGAGATTGGTACGTTTGCAAAATACTATCGATTTAAATACTGAAATTGGGACGATGGAAGTCACAACAAGGCCAGCATACGAAGAACCCTAGTTGAAATTTTTTTTAATTTTTTTTCCAAACTTTGTCACAACCCACAATTCCAGTTGTCACAAGATAGAAAGGAATCTTAGGAGGATTCAATGAAATTACTTTCTCTCATACTCACTGGATTTGTTGCGGTAGAACATGTATTTATATTGGTATTGGAAATGTTCTTATGGAAAACAGAATTTGGAATGAAAGTATTCCAACTCACACCTGAAACGGCGGAAATCACAGCAAAACTTGCGAAGAACCAAGGTTTGTACAATGGGTTTTTGGCAGCAGGATTATTTTGGGCTCTGTTATTCATTAAAGAACAAAACCAAAAATTCCAAACGATTCTGTTTTTTCTCGTTTGTGTTGTAGTCGCGGGTATTTATGGCTCTGCAACTGCAAAATTTTCCATTTTGTTTTCGCAAGGATTGCCCGCATTTTTAGCATTAGTTGTACATTGGTTGGCCAATCATAAACGATGATCGAAGATCCACATAGTTCTCTTTTAGAGAGTTGTTTACAGGGAAAAACAAAAGCGTTGGAAGAGTTGGTACAATTCTTCCAACCAAAAGTTTTTTCCCTGGCTCTAAAATTTTTATGGAACCCTGAAGATGCAGAGGATGCCACACAAGAAATTTTAGTCAAAGTGATTACAAATCTGGGGGGTTTTAGAAGAGAGAGCAAATTATCTACTTGGATCTATAAGATTGCGAGTAACCACCTCATCAATGTTAAAAAGTCAAATCTAGAAACAAAACACATTCATCTTAGAAACATTCGTGATGAATTACACAAATCCCAATACAACTTACCTTCTCATTTACTGGGACAAACTGATTCCAATTTAGAAGTGGATACAAATTCCAATGTTTCGAATCTGGTTTTACATGTCCAAGTGGCTTGTACATATGCGATGTTACAAAGTTTAACTCGTAAGTATAGAATGGCGTATTTATTAGGTGATGTATTTTCTATTTCGAGTGAAGAAGGTGGACTCGTAATGGGAATCAAACCTGAATCCTATCGACAATTATTATCAAGAGCAAGAAACCAATTAGAACAATTTTTGGGAAAAGAATGTAGTTTGAGTAAGAGCACTAATCCATGCCAGTGTAAAAATAGAATTCGTTATGCAACGAAAGTTGGAAGGATTCGATCTTATTTAAAACTCTCTGAACAGATGAAACTAGATGGTAGATGGATACAAATGAAACCTCTTTTACCAGAGACTACCAAAATCCGAAAGGCAGCTGAAATCTACAGAAACCAAACAAATTTTTTACCTAAAAAAAACCAATTAGATAGTATACGAACTTTATTAAACAACTCGTTTCCATTCTCTACTCGGTGAATTTCCATAAATTCTTTTATAAGCTTTGGAAAATGAGAAAGCAGACGCATAACCTACATTTTGTGCAATTTCCTCTAAACCCATATTCCCTTTTTGAAATAAAACTTTGGCTTTTTCCATTCGGAGTTTTGCCAAATACTCCATAGGAGGAATTCCTAACACATCCCGAAATTTGTTAGCTAAATTTGCACGAGATACCCCAGTCTCTTTTGCGAGTGATTCGATTGTCCAATCCTTTGCATATGCATTGTGAAGTTTTTCTAAAGCATACAAAACTGTCTTATCATGGAAAGCTTTGATCCAACCTGAGGGTGAGTTTTCCTCTTGTTGTAACCAAATTCGGATCATATAGTAGAGCATAATGTCTGTTAATCTTTGTACTATTAAGTCAGTTCCAAGATTCAGTTCTAATTCTTTTGAAAGGATTTGAATGAAATCCTCTAGTGAGTGGTGTTTTTGGATACTTTCATATGGAATGTAGATAAAATCTGGTAACTCCATGAGAAGTGGGTGGACGGGTCCATTAGGAACTTCATACCGAACTGATACAAAAGTAGTGACTGGGTTTAGGTCTTTCTTTTGGATATTTTTTTCATTCAAAAATCGTTCAATGGTGACAACTTTTGCTTTTGGATCAGATAATAACTCGTGGTGTATTCCTCTTGTGATGAATAATAAATCACCTTTTTTGAGTGGGATTAGCTTGTTCCCAATTCTCGCATAACAACTGCCTTGTGTTACAACATGGAAACCGCCACTTTTTTCGCATGGAAAGTGAAATCCGAAACTATCGAAGATTTGGCCTTTGGACAAAAGGTCGTTTTTCCAGCCTGCAGAAAAGAGAATGTCTGAGAGTAAATCCATAGGTAAAAACTAGCCATTCCCTACCTTTTGTCTATCATTTTATACTTTTGGATATATTTTTAATATTTTTCGACATAGAAAGTCTATATTTTTGTGATAAACTAAACGTATAAGATTCAAAAGAAGTAAACGGAAAATTGAATCTGAGGGTATAAGGTAACAAACGATGAAAGTATTTGTATATGGTGGATCAGGTCTTGTTGGTGGGTATCTCGTTAAAGAATTACAAAAAAAAGGACACGTAGTTTTCGCTGGTTCTAGAAAACCTGAAGCGCAAACAAAAGAAACGAACCTCAATTGGGTGGTTGCAGATTCAAAGGATCCTAAAAAAGGGATAGAGATTTTAGAATCAGTGGATGCTGCATTTTTTTTAAGCCCTCCTGGTGAAACAAACCAATATGAAATTCTTTCTCCATGGATTGAAAAAGCAAAACAAGTTGGATTGAAAAAAATTGTGCTGATGACTGCAATGGGAGTAGATCATGCACCACCAGAAGCACCTTTCCGAAAAACAGAAATTTTATTAGAAGGATCTGGCCTTTCTTGGAACATCATAAGACCTAATTGGTTTATGCAAAACTTTCATACGTTTTGGATTGCAGGCATCAAACAGGACCAAAAAATTTATTTTCCTGGAGGAAATGCAAACGTTAGCTTCATAGATGCGAGAGACATTGCGTCCGTTGCGTCCGTACTATTAACAACCAATGATTTTCAAAATCAGGCACTCACGCTTACTGGAAAAGAATCCATTGATCATTACCAAGTCGCAAAACATTTATCTTCTGTTAGCGGAAAAAACATTGAATACAATGATGTTGATCCAAAGGTTTTTGAAAATTCCTTGGTGTCCGCTGGACTATCAAAAGATTATGCAGCATTTTTAGTGATGATTGCAGGTGCATTAAAAGATGGATTCTCAGCTCCCATCCTTGATACTGTCAAAAAAATCACTGGAAAAGATCCAATTTCATTTCAGAAATATGCAGAAGACCATGCAGGTGCGTGGAAATAAAAGACAAATCTAAAACAAATCCTTCTTATCCACAAACGATAAAAACTTTTAGAATGTGGATAAGAGGATTATTAATCCAGTTCAATCAGCGATTAAAATTCGGCTTGAGGCTCCCCCTTTTGGATCTTCCAAAATATTCCTCAATACTAATTTTTGAAAGGGTAAAAAAACTGAGCCACTTACATTTACATAGTTTTTATAGAATTTTTTTGTTGGGATTACTTTCTTTTGTTTTAATGTTTTGGGATCATAAATATGAAGCCCCGAATTACGAACCCAAACCAGTTCCCCTTCTTTCCAAAATCCTAATCGATGGCCGTGAGTTCCCCACTTCGTTTTTTTGACATCGTTTAAATTGTCTGTATTATAAATTCTCACTTCCCCAGTATCCGAAGCCGCCATATACAAAGTTTTTCCGTCCTTTGAAAAACAAATTCCATAAGGAGTGGAAGGGATTGAAAAAGATTGGAATGTATTGGAATCTAATTGTAATAAATAACCAAGTGGATTTCGATTTTGAAACGCTTCTGCATAAGCTGCGATGACAATCTGATTTGATTCTGGATGGAATTCAGGTGTATACGGGTAAAATTTAGATTTGTATTCCTTAAGTTTTGTTAAGTTTTGATTTTGAATTTTGTAAATGAAGGCAGATACATCTTCCGATAGATCATCTTTTAAATCGGCATCCACTGCAAATGTAAAATAAGCTGCTTGGTCTTTTTCAGAATAACCAATGTAAGAACTTTGTGCAAATGACTTTGAATCCTCTTCAGGGATTTCAAAAATTGGTTCCACTACATCGATCTGATTGGAATTCAAATCCCAACCTACATAAAAGTATTTTTTTACTTTTGATGATTTTCCTTTGTTTTCAAGGATAAATCCTGCACGATGATTTCCTTCTTCGTAATATAAAAATTCGTAAATGGTAAGCGGGAGACGTTTGCCTTTGTTCTCAATTTGGCCAATAAAATCTGTTGTATGAGCCAGATAGTATGTTTCTAATGGAATGGATTTATAAATTTTTTGTTTTGAATTTGTATCGTAAAAATAAACTCCAGGTTCATCAAAATCAGCAGTTTTACCAATATAAATCCATTTACCACCATTGACAAAATATGGACTACTTGATTCTACAAATGTTGGTCGAACATCAAAATTGGTACTGAATAAAAACTCTGATTCAATTGTTTGTGCAAACAAACTACCAACAAAAAAGAAACAAATAACACTCGTAACAAAGTATGGAAACATCATTCTCTCCCAATGATTGGACATGGAGGACAACACTATCTCAAATTTGTTCTTTTTACAACACTAGTTTGTAAATTTTTTTCCAAATTCAGCGAAAAATCTAAATTAGGAATCGGTTCCTATCCAAATGAGGAAAGACGATTCTAAACCTCAATGTGCAAGTGAAATACATAGCAAACGTCAAAGACAATTCTCGATTTTTTTTAGCTCTTCATACAACCAAGTCGCACTCGTGATCTCCTTTCCATTAGGATAACGGATTTTATAAGGAGAACCAGATAAAAATGATTTTGATGCAATTTTATCTATAAAGAGTTTTGCAGTCCAATCCTTTGGATCAGGTGCAAAAAAAGAATTTTTCGCTTCGTTCAATTTATAACGTAAATGGTTCTCTGCATCCTTTGCACTATGTGAATCACCATTTCGAATGAAGTTTCCATTGAAGTTCCCAATTTTTTTTAATAAGATCTCGATTTTTTCAGATTCGGAATGGGTGTTACAAGATTTAGATTCAGAAACAAGCGCATGTTCGAATACAATGAATAAGAGAACAAAAAAAGAAAAAAATAGAATAGGATACTTTTTCATGAAATTACTTAAAGATCAAAATGAATTCAGATTTTGAATCAGGCAATTAAAATAACATCGGTTCATTGATTTCTGGTTCCGCAATGATAAATTCGGAAGGATAAGATTGGATTAATTTTCTGATTTGGTTTTCTTCTTTGATACGAGGATCCAACCAATTTTCCCAACAATCTTCGGTTAGGTGAACTGGTTGACGTCCTTGGTTTCCACCAGAGTTATGAACTTCTTTCATCAGAGAGTTTCCTTCTTGTGTCAAAATGCTAAACCAAAATTTCTGAGGGGAGGGACTTGGAATCTCACCCCAAATTCCTGCAAAACAAAAACTCTCTCCAGATTTTGGATAAATTTTGTATTTGATCTTTGTCCCTTTTTCGGATTTCCATTCATTAAAAAAAGTAGCAGGGATGATACATCGATTGTTTTTTGCAGCGCCGGACCAAAAGGAAGTAGAAAACAATCGTTCTTCCCTGGTATTAAAAATTGGTTTTGATGACCAATTCGGTTGTACTCCCCATTGCATTAACTCTAATGTATTTTCACCAAGATTTGAAAGAGAATGGATGACAGGTGCAATTGAACTAGGATAGTATTCAAAATTTGGTGACCTTCGGAATGTGTCTTCTACCTTTTGAATGTCGAAGACTTGGGTACCCTGGATCAATCGAATCCATTTTTCGGTTCCATCTTTTAATTTGATAATGGTATATCCAAAACGCCCGCACACAATGATTCAATTGAACTTAATTCATAAAATTTGCAAACTAAGATTTTACAATTTTGATACTGATTTCAATTTCGTGACTAGAAGTCATCTGAAATTGACCTTTAGTCAATTTCCATTTTTTTATAGCATAATTTTTATAAGATTCGTAGTTTGGAAGTATGAGTCGAGTGCAAGTCATAGAACGTTCACCTAAAAAGAGAGCTGTTTTAGAGAAAGATAAACTTTCGAAACGTACTTCGATCATCCAAGCTGCTGCATCCCTACTCCAAAAAAAGGATTGGTCTGAACTTTCCATGGATGAAGTAGCAAAACGCGCAAAAATTGCAAAAGGTACTTTGTATTTATATTTTCCTACGAAAGAAGATTTATGCCTTAGGATCCATAGTGCAGATTACGAATCTTGGTTTATGGATTTACATGAATTTTTAAGTAAGTCTCCCAAAATGGATGTGAGTATTTTTTCGAATTGGTTTGTGAATTCAATGGATCGTCATACACGATTTTTAAAATTACTTCCGATTGTACCCACAATTTTAGAAAAAAACGCGAGTATACAAACCATTCGCGAATTTAAATCCAATTTAAAATCACAAATCAGTTCCGTATTACCACTACTCATACAGTACTTTCCTTTTTTTAACGAACAATCAGGATTTTTATTTTTAATGCAATGCCATGCATTAGCAGTTGGATCTTGGTCACATGGATTTCCCTCCAACCAAGTAAAGGAAGCAGTAAAGGACACAGAATTGGAAATATTTATGTTGGATTATAAAAAGTTTTTAGAAATGTCTATCCTGACTTTATTAAAAGGACATTCTGGAATTTAGTTTAGTTCTGCATATGCTCATACATTTTTTTTAACAATTGTTCTTTTAATTTGGCATCCAAAATTATCTTTCGGTTCTTATCATCTAAATCCATTTCGTATAAAGTATCTTTATCAGTATGAAATATGTATTTTTTCTGATCCAATACCAACCCTCTTTGGATTTCAGAATTCCAAGTTTTTAAAACTAATTCTAATTGGTAATTAGAACTAAAAAAATTCTGAGAATTTTCCTTTCGATGCGACTCTTTTTGCAAAAGATCCAATAAAGTTTGCTTAAAGTGAATTGATGAACCCAATTTTGGAATCAACAATTCATTCGATTGGATTTTATACATCAAAAATGGAACATCTATCTCTTGGTTATACAAAGAATAGTTATGTGCATGAGCTCCTCCTTCTCCAAAACTCTCACCATGATCTGCAGTTATGAAAAGAAATGTTTCCTTTTTAGAATTGGTTTTTATATATGAAATCAATTCATCTATTAATTCTATATTTTCCTCTAATGCTTTTGTATGGCGCAATACTTTTGGTAATGCGACATCCTGATGCGAATGTGTAAAATAAGGACTGTGTGTTTGGCTAAGGCCAACAACTACCAATAATGGTTGAGAATCAAAATTCAAATGTTTAAATTCGGAAATTACAACTCGATCATCCATTCCCCAACTGAAATAATTTTTTTGAGTATCGAATTTTTTTTCTAAAACAGTTTTGTCTTGTACTTCTTGGAATACATTGGGAAAGAATAAATTCATACCTTCGAAATAAATTGATTGTGTATAAATCATCTTTGTTTCGTAAAAATATTTTTGTTTTAAAAGAAATGGTAAACTTTCTCCTTCAATTTGTTTTGTAGACTGAATTCTCGAACTATTAATCTGCGACTCTCCAGTCATCCAAGTGAAGAAACTTTTAGAAGTATGTGGCATAGGAATATAAAAATGAGAATTTTCTAAGCTAGAAAAATTGATATATTTAGAACTTACACCTATCAAGTGTTTTCTGGAAACACCCTCAAGTACAATCATTACGATATGACTGTCGTTGGGAATATGATTTATAAATCGATTTACATTTTGTTTTCGATTTTGTTTTTGATGAATGCTCGGTAAAGTTTGATCATTCAATTTGGATTGAAATAATAGTAATAAGTAAACTATGAGTAACAAAAAAGTCGGATTCACTCGATACCGCGTGAACACCAAAAAAGGATCATAAAATAGGATGAGGATTAAAAATGGAAAATAATGTACCATTGACCATTCATGCAAAAAAGGAAAAAATTCTTTCCATAGTATCCCAAAATTTTGAACTGCATATTCAAATAAATGAAAGTTTAATTGTGTTTGGTATACCCATTGATAGTTTAACACGTGTAACAATGACACCATATAAATTATGAGGAAGAATTTATTTATTCTTGAATTGAGTTGAAGTACATTCAATATAATGAGTAAAACACCAATTATAAACAAAATTTGTTGGAAAACTCCATGGTAATAAATCCATCCAGACCAAGTAAATTCACCTGGAAAATGGAAACTATAGAGTATCAAATAAAGAAGAATCCATTGATATTTGGGTGAATTTAGAATCAGTTTCAAATTATTTAACTTCAAATTGAACCTTTGCTTTTTTCTCTGATCCATCAAGTAATTCTAAACTATGTTTCCCTCTTCGGATTTCCACATTTCCTTCCCCCGACTTTGACAACTTCACTTCTAATGTTTGGTTCCACACGAGTTTAGGATCTTTTAAGGTCTGGTATTCACGGATTCGAATTGGTATGTTTTGTTCATCTCGTTCAAATCCAGGATGGTATAAAAAAACTTGGTTTTGTCCTGGGTATACAAATCCTACACCAACTACAGAAGAAACCTTATGATCATGGAACTCTTCACATGAATGTAGATTTGTCATTTTTTTTCTAACATTCAAAACAAGCGAAGGACAATTGGAATTTGCCAGTTTACCAGAAATTTTACAAATTGACCGAACTTCTGTTAGCTTAGGAGTATATGATTTTTTATCATTGTCCTTCATAAGTAATCTAAAAATATTTTGGACAATTCTTCCAGCTCCAAAAGAACCTGAAACGTCCATTGTTTTTTCACCTGAAAAATTTCCAACCCAAGCACCAACCACATAGCGATCATTAAATGAAATAGTCCAAGAATTTCTATAATCTTTGGAAGTACCTGTTTTAACTGAAACGGGAAATGGGTAGTTTAGATAACTTCTTTTCCCGAATGCCTTTTGTCTCAGTTTTGAATCATTCAAAATAAATTTGATTTCTTCGGCTGTTTCTTCAGATACCAAGCGTTGTGATTCACCATAAAAAAATGATTTTCCATTGATACTCCCAATTTTAATTTTTGGAAGAATACCACCTAACATAAATGTACCGTAAGCTCGCGAAAGTTGTAGTAAACTAGCTCCTCCCGTTCCTAAAGCAAGTCCTGGCCCATAAAAATTAGGGGATTGTTTTAAGTTTTCAAATCCTGCTAACTTTAAAAAGCGATAAAAATTAGGAACACCAACCAATTGGATTGTTGTCACAGCAGGAATGTTACGAGAATTTGCCAATGCTTCCGCTAATGTTAAATTTCCCCAATAACGGAGGTCCGCATTTCTAGGAAGGTAGTTTTCTCCTGTACCCAATGAGTACGAATATTTTTCATCCACTAGTATGGAATTGATAGAGTATATATTTTGATCTATTGCTAATGCATATAATAATGGTTTTAATGTACTACCAGCATCGCGAAATGCGATTGTTCCATTTACCATTCCATTCCCATCTTCAAAAAAATTTTTAGATCCAATCATTGCCACAAGAGATAAATCTGTTGTTTGATTTGATTCTTTCTCTAAAATGATTGCCGAAGCATTATTTACATTCCATCTTTTTAATACATTTAGTTCTGAATTTACAATCGAATGGATTTCAGAATTTAATTCAGATGAAATTGTTGATACCAATTCTTCTTTTGGATCCAAATGTAAACTTCTGATCCAATTGAGAAAATGTTGGTTTTCACCATTCAGCGTATCATCATAATTTTGTATTTTCCTTTGGAGATTGGTTTGCACAAGTTCACTTGGTGAATCTAAAATGGGAAGTGAATATGGAATTTTGGTTCGCAATTGGTTGTATCTGAATTTAATCTCATCTTCGTTTGCAATATTCTTTCGAATTAAAATTGATAAATAAACGGTTTCTTCTATTGATAAAAATCGTACATTTTTTTGAAAAAGAGTGAGGGAAGCAGAAGGAAAGCCAACTGAATTGGAATGAACTGATACTGAATTTAAATAGGCTTCTAAGATTTGTTCTTTGTTTAACCACAATTCAAACCGCATTGCTTCTAAAACTTCAAAAGATTTTCGAATGACAATGGGATAGGACCTGATATTCGGATGATACATTCGAACCAGTTGCATCGTAATGATGGAACCACCACCACGATTTTGTTTTGAAAATAAAAACGAATATAAGGAATTGATTATGGCAAAGGGGTCAATCCCATGATGCGAAAAAAATCGTTTATCTTCTGCAATACAGACTATTTCAGAAACAAATTTTGGATATTCTGTTAATGGCACCCAATCTTGTTTGGAAAGATTATGATTTTGAGTTCTACCAATCAATCTTCCATCTTGTGAGAGAATACGTGTTGTTACTTCTTTTTTAAAATCATCAATTTGTATCGGTCTTAAAATAAACCAAATTCCTCCGATAAGCGGTATCAGGAAGAATAAGGTTTTAATTCTAAGTATAAAATTCCAAATCACTCCACTTTTACCCGAAGTGAACTAGTATTGCCATAAAACTGTGGATGGTACATCAAAAATGTTTTTGATGCTGGAAGTATAGAATTTCCTTTTGCAACAGGTCTTAGAATGTATTTGTATTCCGTCTCTCCTTTGCGTAAAAAATCATCAGAGAATATCACGCGATCATCTCGATACTCCGTATACTGACCATAACTAGATTCTGTAACATCCGCATCTTCTGCATCGGATGATTTCTCTGTCAAAAAAGATGTATTCACAATCTCAGTATGACTCGGTATAGGATCGATAACGATTACAAATGCCTGGTCTTTTTTACTCAATACTTTGAGTTTGATTAAATATGTGGAACCTCTTTGTAAGTTTGATACTTCTTTTAAAATTGGATTTCCATCAGAATCCCTTCCATCTATACGATAGATTGTTTTTTTGATTTCTAATCCATTAAATTTTTCCTGTGTTGTCTCTTTCACTGGAACATACATCAAACGTGTTTGAAAATACAATCTACCTTCTGAACTTGTTCGTTTAAATGAAATTGGTTTTGTAGAAACAGAATTTCCATCAAATAGTCGATCAAATGAAATTTCTTCTTTGAAAATAGAGTCAGATGTCGGAGAAAATGATTCGTCTATGATTGTTTTTTCTCCGAAAACAACTTCTCCTTCCGTTTCACTCTTCGTTGCTTCAAATCGATTCCGATATTCAGACAAAGCTAAAGCAATCGTTCCTACACTATGACTGTCAGTCCAGAAACTTCTATTTCGATCCATCATAATTGCATTTACGAGTTGAACCATCCTTGGATTTTTAGAATCAACACGTAATAATAATCGTAAATAATTTCCAAGCACAGAAGATGTATTGTAATATGAATAATAAAAATATTCGTCAGGATTTTTCTTCATAGGTTTTACTATGAATAATTCTTTATCATATTCAATATAACTGACAAAATCTTCATAAAGTTTTTTGAATGTTGGATCCGAAAGATACGAATCGATTTTATGAAAATCTGCATACGCAGTTAAAAAGATCCCACGTGATTTTGGATTTAATTCTTCAAAATGATCAATGATTGTTTTTTCTAAGGAACTTACATCTTTTTTCTCTTTTACAAAAACAGAATAGATTAAACTTAAAGTTTGGTAGGAATCGATTGATGTCTCTGTTGGACTTTTAATATAACTTTCTAAAAACTTGATACCTGCTTGGTAAGCATTCAAATTGGTTCGTTTGCCTTTTTCCTTTCCCAATTGCATAACAGAAATCACATAGGCTGTTAGGTAAGGATAACCACTTCGTCCGTAACTTTTCCATAATTTAAAACCACCATTATAGGTTTGAAATTCTGACATTTCATCCAAAAACAATTTTTCAATTTGATTGAAATCGTACGAATCTTTTGAAGGTGCTTTGTATTGGAATTCCTTTAATAGTTCTCCAGAACTTAACGAAAGCAAATAAGCAGAAGTCCTTTGTTCCATACAAAAATAGGGATTTGATTCATAAAAATCAAAGGCAGATTTTAGTGCGGTGAGAGCAGTACCAGAAATACGAATATCCAAAGACCCTTTATTTAATAAAATTGAATCTTTTTTAGGAAATGGAATCGAAGTTTTAAACTCGGAATCTGTATAACCTGTAAATTGAACAGAAGTAACAGGATCAAACTCTTTGATCGGTAAAGTGACAAGTAAGGAATCCGATACGTCTGATTTTTTGAACGAAAGAAAAGTCCCATCATTTTCTGGCTCTACAGAAATTTGATACGACAATTGAATGTCCTCATTTGGTTTGTTTTGTTTGAGTTTGATGAATTGCGATTCTGAAATTTGAAATGTTTTTAGAACTTCTTTAGTTTGTCCGGCATTCAGTTCGATTGGAATCCACTTTTTTTCCTCATTTAGAAACTTTGATTCTATTTTATATTTAAACTTACCATTAACCTTGGTATTGTTAGTAATACTTCCACCTAACTCTAAACTATCGCCAACACGTATAAACCTTGCTACTGATTTTTGTAACACTAAATTCTTTTTAACTAAAAATTCTGAATTGGTCACACCATACTTTCCATTAGAAGCAGATGCTACCATCACCCTAAAGGTTGTTAAATTATCAGGAAGTGTAAAATTCAAATTTGCTTCCCCATTTTGATCTGCAATCACAACTGGATTCCAATATGCGGTAAGCCGAAAATCTTTTCTTGCTCCAGACTCAGAATCAGCAGAAAAACCACCTCCTGAATCTTCTCCATAATCCCCACCAGGACTGTCTCCCTTATTTGCATATAAATAGTGTTTGATGATCATCGAACGAAGCTCAAATGTTTTGATTACATTGTACCAATATTGATAAAATATTTGAATTGGTGATTGGAAACTATATCCAACCAAATCTAATACGCCTCTATCAGCGACTGAAATTGTTAATTCTGCACCAGGAATTGTTTTGATTGCCAACTTGACTTGTTCTCTTGGTTGGTATTCTGATTTATCCGTATTAACTGTGACAGGCGCATTTTTGGTTCCCAAATCTACTTTTAATGTGATGGAACCAGTCTTTGCCTTAGGAGCACCTAAGTCTTGTTCGTTGAATTCTTTTATATCTTCACCAGATAACCCTTCTGGAGGACTCAACCTTCCAGAAAGTAATACGACATTTACTTCGACATTGGGTAGGTAAATATCTTCAATTGGAATTTCGATTGGGGCACTATTCCCCTTCATTAAAAATGATTTTTTAAAATAAATGGAATCTCTTTCGACTGTGATAATCACACGAGCATTTTGAAGTGGAGATTTGATTAATATTTTTGCTTTGTCTCCTATTTTATATTCATTTTTATCAGAACGTAATTCAATCGAATCATCCCCTCGAAAGTCCCAAGTGTAATAAGATTCCTTTTGATATGCATAAAAGTCGACTCTTGAAAAAACTTTGTCTTTGTTTAACACTAAAATTGTATAACTACCAGGATCTTTTGTTCGGTAATCAAAGCTAACTCCTTCTGATTTCGAAGTGAATTTTTTCACCTCTACGACTTTTTTTGTTAGCTGGTTACTTCTGAAAAAATATTTCCCAATTCCTTGAGACAAAACAGAAGTCCAATCATTATAAATGATGTAAGCTTTTAAATCTTCCCCAGGTACGGCTTTTCCCTTGGCATCGACTGCAATTGTTGTAAACTGAAAAGGTTTGTCTAACGACTGGTAACGATCATTACATTTTAAACCAACATATGTTTCGGAAGGTTGGTATGGAATATTAGCTGATTTTGTAACTGTTTTTCCATCTACATCAAAAACAGATGATTCTACAACCAAGTGAAAAGGATCTGCAATTTCGATTTCTTCTCCATCGGTAACAAATTTACGAGTTAAAGATTTGATTGGAATATCAAGTTTATAATTTCCTTGGTTGTCTAATACTCCTTCTGATCCAGTTACATAATCTGAATTTCCATCATTATATTCATCTTCATAGTCATACCATGTTTCAGAGAAATCGAAACTTGGAAATTGTTCAAAGGAAACATAACGATTTCGTTTTAACACGGAATAACTAACTTTGGCACCTGCCATAGGAGCACCAAACATGTATTTACCTTCCACTGTTCCTTTAATATTCTCATTTTTTTTGGCAAGTTTCGCGAGTGAAACATTTACCATAAAATTCACTGGCCGAAACTCTTCTACTTGGAAGGTATCATATGTGACGGAATGATTATCACCGTGGATAGAGATGGATACCGAATAATGCCCTAAACCTGCATCATCTGAAACAAGATAACTCGAAACAACACCTCCTTGTGAAGTAGTTGTTGTATTCTGATTTAAAACTTCCTTACCTCGTGAATCTCTGATTTTTACAAGCACGGATTTGGAAGCATAAGGTATTAATGTTCCATTTTTCCGGTCAGTCAGATAAGCTTTGATTTCTACTCGATCACCGGGACGGTATAATTTTCGGTCAAAATAAATTTTTCCTTTGATGTGATCATCAGAATGGTATTCGGAATAACCATCAATATGTGTTTGGTTAAAATGTAGAAATGCTTTGTCTCCTGTTGGTTCTTCTGCAATCAATACAGAATATTCCATAAGTTTATTGTTTGCAATGGAAGGAACCGTACAATAACCATCTTGGTCTGTTTTACAATTTCCTTTTAAACTCCCTTTGACATATAAACTGATATTTGTATTTGGTACAGGAACTGCATTGGACAAAGTATGGATCCAAACATGCAATTTATCGGGATCTTCCTTTGTGGTAATACCCAAATTTGTTGATTGTAAAAAGATACTTTCTGTTTTGTAACGTTCATCATTGCTTTCATCAACGACAGTAGCACCTAATTCTAAAGCAAGCCAACCTTTACTATTTGGTTTGGACCCAAAATAAGAATCAATGTCCATCCCTTGGTTTCTGAATGAATTAACTTTTTCGCCTGATTTCCATGTTGAAGTTTTCCAATTTAATTCTTTATCATAACTATAATAACCATTTCCTAAACTTGCAATCGCATTGACTAAAATTGGAACGGTAATATTTGCCGACCTAACTTCAAATTCAGGTACATTTGCGATAGCAATTGGCAACACTTTGTTTAAGTTCGATTCAAATATATTTTCATTGAATAAGGAAAATGATGGTCGCCGAATCATCTTCGGCAAAGTAAAACTAACAGGATTTTCCAGAAAACAATCGTTAGTTGCATAAAATTTAGAAACTGTGATTTGGTATTCAACATTTTCATCGAAATTCCAATGGTCCAAGGAAAATTCACGGCTAATGTAAGAAGATCCAAAACTTGGTTCAATGGATGGCTTCGGAGAAATGGTAACCGCTTCTACTAACTCCGAAAATTCAGTGTCTTCCGAAACAAAGATTTTATAATCCCATAAATTATCTAAATACTTTAAATCCGTTGTATCTAATTTTACTTCCAAACGACAACTACTTGGGAAAATTGTGCGTTTGATCGATTTAAAAACTCCACCAATAGATTGGCAAGAAACGAGGAAAAACAACATCGAAACCCAAAGCAATAATTTACGCATACAATCTCCAAAAACCGAATGTTCTCTGTTCTACGATTGTTGGTTAGAATTGCCAAGTCTTTCCTGAATGAAAGACAATATCTTTCCAATTTTTTTTTTTACTATCCTGAAATTCGCTATGCTTTAGAAATTATTTCGTTGGATTACTGGTGATGTCACTGTTTGCTTATAAAAAACAATATTTAACTTTAAATGCTCCAACTGTAATACCAACTGGAAACTTTCAAATCCAATGGTTAGGTCCAAAATGGTTTCAATGGACTTCCAAAACTGGACTACAATATTTGCATTTTCGAAATTGGTGGGGAAAGTCGTTTCGAGGGAATGAAACAGCAACAAACTTGTTTTTAAAATCTGGCGACAAAACATTCCAAGAAAAATATACAATGGTAGTATCTTTGGAAAAATCACCAATTGATGGCCAAACTTCTTTATTTTTGCGTTATACGAATGAGGCTCCATTCCCCTGGCCTTACATTGTGGATGAATTTCGAGTACTCAGTGATGGGAATTTGTTAGGTATGAGTTATCCAAAATTTGCCCCGTCACTTGCTTTACCTTTTCTCATCCAAAAACAAGAGTAGAGATCGTAAAAACACTATCTTTCCCGAATTTTTTTTCGTCCTATGGAAAGTATGGCAACTCACCCATCCCTCGAAATCCAAATTCTGTCAGATTTTGAGGATATTGTGTTTTCGATAGGATATCCAAAATTAGAAATTCTTTATACAAGTCCTTCTGTAAAGACACTCACGGGTTATGATAGTGAGTTTTTTTTAAAAAACAAACAATCGTGGCAAAATTTTATTTATAAGGAGGATCGAAATTTAATCAAACACGCACTAAAATCGATTCGTAAAGATAAGAAATTTCGCCTTCGAATTAGAATTTTAACTATGGACAATCGAATTAAGTATATTGAATGCCGAGGTAGATTAATCCACAATCCAATAAATGATACCTATCGTATTGATGGAATTGTCTCTGATATTTCTGACTTACTTCCCTTACAAAAATTATTTGAAGATGAGTCTGTTGACGCCAAACACCTATTATTCGAAAATAATATTATTTTTAATGGTTCTCAAGATTCCATGTTTTTAATTGAAGTGATGGATTCTGATCAATTTATCATTCGCCGAATCAATTTAGCATATGAAAAGTCAACCGGGATCACTCAGACTATGATCCAAGGAAAAACTCCTAGTGAACTTTTAGGAGAAGATCTTGGAAACGTAGTCATCAATAATTTTAAAAGAGCAATCCAAGCAAAAAAAACAATCTCTTATGAAGAAAGTTTTGCGATGCCTGCGGGAACTAAAATTTGGATCACTGAGCTCACACCAGTTGAAGTTGATGGCAAATTTAAATATATAGTAGGCGCAAGTAAAGATATCACCGAACAAAAATTAGCTGAAAACGCACTAAAAGAGTACAATGAAAGATATTCACTAATCTTGGAGGCTAGCTCCGATGGATGGTTTGATTGGGATCTGGTCAATAATACAGTTATTTATTCTAGAAGATGGTGGTTAGAATTTGGCAATAATGATAAACCCGATAATGTTCCAATTGGTTATTGGCAAAGTTTAATCCATCCTGACGATGTAGGATGGGTTAGTGAATTTTTAGAGAATATATTAGCCTCACAAAGAGAAACATTTGAATTTACCTTCCAAATGAAAAAACGCAAAGGGAATTACGTTCATGTTTTATCTCGATGTTATATCCAAAGAGATGCATCTGGAAACAAGATTCGAATGTTAGGTTCCAACACCGACCTTACAGAAACAAAAAAAATAGAGTATACATTGCGTCATGCAAAAGAATTAGCTGAGGCAGCAAATTTAGCGAAAGGTAATTTTTTGGCAAACATGAGCCATGAAATTAGAACTCCATTAAATGGAATCATTGGTTTTACTGAGCTTTTACTCAATTCTCCATTACAAGAAGAACAAAAAGAATATCTAAAAAATATATTTTTATCAGGAAAAAGTTTATTAGAGTTAGTAAATCAAATTTTAGATTTTTCCAAAATTGATGCAGGCAAAATTGAATTTGAATCAATCAGTACAAACCTAAAAGACTTAGCACAATCAACGGTAGATTTATTTCAAGTGTCGGCGGCTAGCAAAAGAATTGCATTACAGTTGAATATCGACGAACATTTACCAACATTTATTTCCTTAGACCCTTTACGCATACGTCAAATCCTATCAAATCTAATTGGAAATGCTATCAAGTTTACCCATGAAGGTTCAGTGAATGTATCAATCATTCAAAAAGAGAAATTTGGGGATATTGTAACCATTGAGTTCGAAGTTTCTGATACTGGAATTGGAATCGACATGAATTCTAGATCAAGACTCTTTGATACATTTTCGCAAGCAGATACATCCATTACACGCAAGTATGGCGGAACTGGACTTGGATTATCAATTACAAATGAACTATTGTTAAAAATGAATTCTAAACTAAATATTAAAAGTGAATTGAATGTAGGTAGTAAGTTTAGTTTCATATTAAAATTAGAGTCAAAATCCATCGGAGAGACTGCTAAAACTATATTCCAAGAAAAACCTACAACAAACGACGAAATAACCAAATCCCAAAAACCAGAATTTCAGAATGATATCCTAATTGTTGAAGACAATGAATTGAATCGAAAACTTTTGTCTAAATTATTACAAAAAAAATACCCTAACATGAGTTTGCGTTATGCGGTTGATGGTGTTGATGCATTAGAAAAGTTTCAATTCCGTAAACCTGATCTAATCATAATGGACTTACAAATGCCAATTATGGATGGGTATACTGCTACGATCGAAATTAGAAAATTAGAAAAGGATCTAAGTAAAAAAACCCCAATTGTTGCATTAACAGCTGGGGCATTTTATTCTGTAAAAGATTCGGCGATGGAATCTGGAATGGATGATTTTTTGACTAAACCAATTTCCGCCGCCTACCTTTATGAAACTGTTGAAAAATGGTTAACTTCAGGCCACGTGTAAAAGATACTCAAAAGCACTAATTGCTGCCTTTGCGCCCTCTCCCATCGCAATGATAATTTGTTTGTAAGGAGTATTGGTAACATCCCCACAAGCAAATATTCCATCCACATTGGTTTTACATTTTTCATCGACCAAAATTTCCCCAAATCGATTGGTTGCGACCAAATCTTTCACAAAACTACTGTTTGGTACGAGTCCAATTTGGACAAAAACACCATCCAAAGGAATTGTAGATATCTCTTCTGTCGATCGATCTTTGTAGGTTAATCCTGTTACTTTATCTTCACCAGTTTGGATTTCTGTTGTCTGTGCTTTTATTAAAGTTTTTATATTAGGTGAACTAGCTACTTTATCTAATAATACTTTGTCTGCGTTTAATTTATCACCAAACTCAACCAAGGTTACAGATTTCACTATTCCACTTAAATCTAGGGCTGCTTCTACTCCAGAGTTACCACCACCCACAACAGCCACATCCTTATCTTTAAAAAACGGACCGTCACAATGTGGACAATATGCAACTCCTTTACCAACAAATTCCTTTTCTCCAGGCACATTTAGTTCTCTCCACTTAGCACCTGTTGAGAGGATAACCGTTTTGGTATGGATTTTTTCACCAGTATTTAAATGAATGATTTTGATTTGCCCTGGTTCAATTTTTTGAACGCGGACATTCTCTTTTTTTCTAATTTGATTTTTATCAAGTTGATTTGCCAACACATGAGTTAGTTCTGGACCTGTTGTGTAAGGAACAGATATAATATTTTCGATTCCCAAGGTATCCTTTACTTGACCACCCAATCGATCTGCAATCACAAGGGTATTCAATCCTTTTCTTGCAGCGTAAACTGCAGCAGTTACTCCCGATGGTCCACCTCCAATCACAGTCACATCATAAACTTGTTTTGGATTTTCCATTTCTTCTTTCGAATCACTTGCAGAAGGAATGGAATAAAGTTCCAAAAGTTTATCAAAGATGACAGATGCTTCTGCTTTTCCACTTAGGAATCGTTCGCCATTTAAGTAAACAGCAGGAACTCCCTGGATATTCCTTTCTTTTACCAAATCTGGATACATCGCACCATCAATCATATTGTGAGAAATATTTGAGTTCACCAATGCAAAACTATTTAGGGTTTGCACAACCTCTGGACAATTATGGCAATCAAGTGAAATGAAAGTTTCAAATCGAAATTCACCATTTAACTTTGATACTGCGGATAAAATTCCTTCTTCTAATTTGATTGGATTCCCTCCAGATTGTAGGATTGCCAATATAAAAGATGTGAATTCGTGACCCATTGGGATTCCAGAAAAATGAATTCCAGTTGGGTTTCCGTTCGACAAAATAGAAAACCGGAGTCCATCAGACAAATCATTTGAGTTTTCAAGTTTTATGAGTGGACTCAACGACAAAATATCATTTAGAAAACTAACAAGTTCTTCTCTTTTTTCATGTTCACCAGAATACAATTGAATTGTTATCGGATTTTTAATTCTTTCAAAATATTGTTTTACTTGTTGTTTTGTTGATTCATCTAACATAACTTCCTCCTAGTTTAGGCGGGCAAAACCCGCCTAATTTTGTTTAGATTTTTCCTACCAAGTCAAGACCTGGCTTCAATGTTGTATTACCTGGTTTCCATTTTGCAGGACAAACTTCTCCGTCATTGTTTGCAACATACTGAGCAGCTTGTACTTTACGAACCAACTCTTCAGCTGATCTTCCGATTCCAAGATCATGGATTTCAGCAGTTTTGATGACTCCCTCTGGGTTCACTACAAATGTTCCTCTAAGTGCTTGACCATCATCTTCAATCATAACCCCGAATCCCCTTGTGATTTTTCCTGATGCATCACCTAACATTGGGAATTTGATTTTTTTGATTGTGTCACTTGCTTCATGCCATGCTTTGTGAACAAAGTGAGTATCCGTAGAAACAGAATACACTTCTACACCCATCTTTTGAAGTTCTTCGTAATGATCTGCTACATCACCAAGTTCAGTTGGGCAGACAAAGGTAAAGTCAGCAGGATAAAAAACAAAAACAGACCATTTTCCGAGTACGTCTTTTTTGCTGATTTTTTTGAAGGCACCGTTATGGAAAGCCTCTGTTGTGAAGTCTGGAATTTGTGTGTTGATATTGGACATTGAATATCCTCCTTTTCTTGTTAAGAAGAATATAGTCCATTTTGACTCATTTGTAAAATAAATGTTATAAATGATATAATTTATAAAAACTATGATAGAGTTAAACAGGATCTAATCTTGCCCTATGGACACCCCAATGACTTTAAATTTTTCTTTTTTATGATACTCTTTTGGGATCACATTCAGTATTAAATTCGTAAGTTTATTTAAAATTTTTGTTTTATAAAATCCTTTTTTGTATACCAAACTGATTTCTCTTGCTGGTTCTGGTGACTGGAAAGGAACAATACGTTCCGAAACTTTATCAACTGCCAATTTTGGTAATAAGGTAACTCCAATCCCCATGTCCACCATCCGCTTTAAGGTTTCAACACTTCCACTTTCAATTTTTGCCAATGCATTCCGATTACATATCTTCAAAGACTGATGGCGAAAACAATGTTCCTCTCCTAAAACTAATAATGGATATTTTTCAATATGTTTCATTGAAACTGAAGTTGATTTCTCTTTCGCATCTTTTGGATAATAAACAACAAAGGGCTCATAATAGAGTTGGTGTTCAACGATATTGGAAATTTTTAGTGGAGTTGCGAGGATTCCTAAATCAATCTCATCTGATTCCAATTTTTCAATGATGGTAAGTGTTGGTAATTCAGAAATTCTAAAATTAACTTTGGGAAATTCTGACTGTAACTTTTTATAGATTGAAGGGATTAAATAATTACTTACTGTTGGTATGATTCCGAGTGATATATTCCCAGCAGGTTCGTCTTTCCATTGCCCGGCAATTTCATATAATTTATCAGCTTCCTTCAAAGTTGATTTTGCTTGTTCGACCACCTCTTTCCCTAATTTTGTTGTGATGATAGGATTTTTTTTTCGATCAAATAAATCAAAACCAAGTTCTTGTTCTACTTTTTGAATCTGTAAACTTAAAGTAGGCTGAGCAACTAAACAATGTTCGGCGGCTTTTGCAAAACTTTTAAACTGATCTAAAGCAACTATGTATCGAAGTTGAGTAATTGTCATAAAATTTCCTTAAAAAATCGATCCTTTCATGGCTTAAGCTAAAATTGAACTTGCTTTCCCTTCAAACTACACTATCTTTAGCGGATAGCGATGAGAATTCTCTCATTTTTTTTTCCAATTTTTTTCTCTACGATCTTTTCCCTCGTGGCAGAACCAGTCTCTATCAGTGCTGATACAATTGTATCTCTCTCTGAAAATTGGACATTTACCACGAATGAAATCACACGTCCCATTACAGTAGGAAAAGGTCTATCCTCACAAGGATTTCTTCCTCCCGTCCATGGTTATTATGAAACCACTTTTACATTTAAACCAAACAAAAAACCTCTAGGTATTTACTTAGACCGTGTTCAAGAGATAGACACACTCGTTGTGAATGGAATCACACTGGGTCAAACTGGTAAAATTTTACCAGATGGATCGTATTTTCCCAATTGGTATTACAAACGACTTTATTACATACCCAATGTAGTTCTCAAAGAAAATTCTCAAAACCAATTAAAAATCGAAATTCATTTTCGAAACCAAACATTCCAAGGTGGAATTTTCAGAAGAATCCCTGTTATGGGAAATTATGACAAATTACAAGAACTGATTCTCTTGGAAGATGGAAGAGATTTTTGTTTTATCATGTTGTTCTTTGGAATTGGTGCCTATCAAATTTTTTCAATTTTATTAAAACGCCAGGCAAAAACAAATTTTTACTTATTATTATCAACATTATTCTTTGTTATGTGGAGACTTCCATTACTCAATATTAGTTATACATATACAGATTTAAGTTTTTTCTTTTGGTTAAAATTATTTTTTACCTCTCAATCATTATTGCCTGTATCAATATTCTTATTCAGTTATTCGCTTTTTCAAAACAAACTTTATTTAAAAGAAAGATTGTTAGTCATTTTTCTTATCTCAATTGCTTTTATCCAAACTTGGGATATTGAATTGCCTACTAGAATTTTGTTACTTAGAATTTGGGAATTTACACTTTTACTAGTAGTCTTTTTTGTATTAAGAGCTGTCATTCGGGCAGCACGAGCTAAAAAAACAGAAGCTTACTTTTTATCAGTAGGTTTTGTTTGTATTTGTATTGGAGCAACATTTGATATCATCATCGATGTTACATCTGGCAAAAATATTTATTTAACTCAATATGGATTTTTAATCCTGATGATCCTATCTGGTGTCGCCATTTCCTATCGAAATGCCAAAAATGAATCGGAACTTTCGATTCTCACAAAAGACTTAGAACAAAGAGTTCGCGAAAGAACAATAGAACTCCGAGAAAAAAACCAAGATCTCGAACAAGACTTATTTTTTGCATCACAACTCCAAAGTTATTTGTTACCCAAAAATCACCCAAAAACCGAAGGGATTCGAATCCATACAACTTATCTGCCAATGAGGCAAGTGGGCGGCGACTTATATGATTGGGTTGAGTTGGATGAAAATAGATTAATTTTACTGATTGCAGATGTTGCTGGGCATGGTGTTCCAGCAGCTTTCGTATCATCAATGGTAAAAGTGCAATTTCGTGAATCCACCAAATCCATTCATTCTCCAAAACTCATTTTGGAACATATGAACCAAGCACTTACTTCTCTTGTTAGTCGTTATTTCATAACCGCCTGTTGTGCATTAGTGGATACTAAGGAAAACACAATTATTTTTTCTACCGCAGGGCATCCTAATCCAATTTTATATAACAAAATCCGAAAATCTTTTGAATTTATGAATATTAAGGGCCCCATCATCGGATGGAAAGAAAGTTTCACATTCACTGAATGGAAACACCAAATTCAAAAAGGTGATCGGTATTTCTTTTTTACAGACGGAGTAACAGAAGCTAGGGCTGAAAATAAATTATTTGGTGAAGGCAAAATTCTTGATTTATTAGAGAAAGGTAAAAACAAAGACATCAAATCTTTATCACAAGAAATAGTTGTGCAAATCACCAAATATTCTGATGCAGAATTAAAAGATGATGTCACCTTTTTCTTTGTTGATATAATCTAACGAGTTATATGGAATCGGCGCCTTATTCAGTATTAATCATTGAAGATGAATATCCAGCTAGGATGTTAATGATGGACTATGTGATGAATTGTCCCGAATTAAAGTTAGCTGGAATTGCCGAAAGTGGAGACAAAGCAAACTCACTTTTATCTGAGAAAAAATTTGATATTGTATTTATGGATATCAATCTTCCGGTGATCAACGGTATGGATATCCTTAGATCCTATCGCCCCCAAGGTACTTTTTTTGTAATCACTACTGCTTATAGTGAACATGCGGTCGAAGCATTTGATTTAGACGCCACAGATTATTTATTAAAGCCGTTTTCATTCGAAAGATTTAGAAAGTCGGTAGAAAAAGCACTTCGTTTTTTGCAGGAATCAAAACAAATGATTCCAGATGAAAATAAAAACCAAATCCATTTAAAAATCCAGTCAGATTCAGCAGTATTTTTGTTACCATTTCCGGACATTCAATTTATTTCAGCGAATAACAAAAGTTGCGTGATCCACACAACACAAAAAGACTACGAAACCCCAAAATTGCTGAAAGAAATCGAAGAAAAATTGCCAAATTCTCAATTTATCAGAATCCATAAAGGTTTTTTAGTAAACTTAAGTTATGTGGCAAGTTTACGTTATGACAAAGGTGGTTCCTATACAATCCAACTCAAAAATGAGGATGAGACAACTTTGCCAGTTGGACGTTCGTATGCACAGTCACTCAAAGAAGCACTAAAACTCTAATTTTTCAATTCACTCCCGAATGAGTAGCGTTCATTCCCAATCAAGTAGGGAATAAAGAAACTACGAAATATTCCATTGACTCTAACAGCCTAAATGCGAAATGAACATGGACGGAGTTATCTTGTGAAAAAAATTATTTTATTGATTCTCTCTTTTGTATTTTTGTCTATTGTTTTAAATTGTGCCTCGTCATCAGTGGGAATCGCCACAAGTAACAAACCGATTCCAAATACTCCCTACGAAACAATCAAAACTGTAGATAAAACCTTTAATTGGTATACATTTGACATCATATTTTTTGGTGTCCCCATTACCCAACCTCCTGTTGCTGACTTATACGAAAAGGTCATGGAAGAAGAAGCAGGTGATGCTCTTGTAAACATTCGGTATTGGAATGATAAATCGATTTTTGGACCAATCACCCGTTATCGATTTAATATCAAAGGTGATTTAGTAAAATTTACCAACTCACAAACACCTACGAAGTCAAAAAAATAAGTTGAGTCATTGGATATGATTTTCAAAAAAATAATACCAGTTAGTTTCCTCCTGATGGGATTTCATTTATTAGGTTGCATTGGCTCGCATGTTCCTAAGGAAATCCATTTATATGATTCTGCAACCGTAGTTAGGTCAACCGATTATAAAATTTTGGGAAAGGGAACTGGCCAAGATTCAGCATTTTTTTTATTAGGAATGTTTCCGGTCACAAAAGCACCTAATGTAGAACTGGCGATGAGCCAGATTTTGGAAAAATATCCCACAGGCAAAACTCTCATCAATATCAAAATCCAAAGGGAAGACAAAGCTTATTTCCCTTTAGGCCTGGTGACTGTTGTTATCGTAACGGCAGATGTAGTTGGTCAACTTGAAGAAGTGAATCCAACAACTCAAAAGGAAAGTAAATGAAAATTCAGATTGGAATTCTCTCATTTACCTTCTTCATGATTTTCAATTGTGGATCAGGAGTTGATCGTGTGGAAACAAACGATGCTCAAAGCCAAGTATATGCAGCTGCTAAGTTTGCATCCGAGAAATGTGGTAACCCACTTCCCAATCCTCCACTTGTAATCGTTAATAAACCTATCCAAAGAAATTTAGATCTTTGTACGATCGCCATTACACGAACAGAATGTCCTTTTTTAGGATACCCTCTTGTTTGTACCCTTATTTATCTCGAAGAAGAAACGGGTGATATCCCATGGTATTTAAACTTCAATGAAATCAGCAAAATTCAAATTAAATAAATCGATTCTGATTGGGATTCTTTTTCTTTTGTTGGGATTCCCTGCATATGCTGTCAGTATAAAGGCAAAACTGATTAATCCTAAAAAGGAAATAGCTGAAAAAAACCTTTCTGTATTAATTTTTGAAACTAAAAAATTTGCGCAAACAGATGCAGAAGGAAATGTCACTTTAGAATTCCCATCTTCTGGAGAATACACCTTGCGTCTGCTACGTGATACTGGGATTCAAGAAATTCGAATTTCAGTTGGCAATGAAGATGAATCAAGGACCATTTATACAGAAAAAAAATCTACAGCACCCAAGGCAGGGATTGTTGTAGAAGGTGAAAGAGAAAAAACCGTAGCTTCCAGGACAAAAGTCAGATACGATGAAATCAAACGTATGCCAGGTACTTTTGGTGAAGCGTTAAGAGCCTTAGAGACTTTGCCAGGTGTCATTCCCAATATTGGATTTGGAGGTGGTGCAAATGGAATCATTGTACGGGGTGCGAATCCTGCTGCCAATACGTATCTTTATGATGATTTACCAATCTTATACCCTTTTCACTTAGATGGACTAACATCTGTCATTCACAATGATTTAATCAAATCAATTGACTTATATTCTGGTGCATACCCAGCAAACTTTAATAATGCGACTGGTGGTATCATCGAAATAGAAACCGTTGACTCAGTGCAAAAAACAAAAGGTGCATTCCAAGTATCTCTTTGGAACACAACTGCATATGCCGCTACACCAACATCAGGTGGAAAGGGATATTTGGCAATCGCAGGAAAATTAGGTTATTTAGATAAAACTTTAGGTGCCAGTGGACTATTACCTGAAGGAATCAGATTACCTAGATACAATGATTCACAAATCAAATATGTTCATAACTTTACACCAGAACACCAAATTTCATTTTATAATTTAACAGCACAGGATAACTTTGCTATCAATGTTCCAAACAAACCTGCGAACGACCCTACCTCATCACAACTTGCACTACTTGGTGGAGCCAAAGCGAGTTTTGGGCAAAGTTTTAGAACGACAGCTCTCCGTTATACGTGGATTCCTGGCGATAAATTCCAAAATAGAATTACACTCATTAACTTCGATCCAATCGGTGAATACAATGTTGGAGTTGGTTCCATCCAAGGGAAACAGTACCAAAGAGGAAGTTATGTTGGTGTTAGGCAAGACGCATATTGGACTGCAACAAAATTCCTAAAAGTTGATTTTGGAACTGAAGTGCGTAGATTTTCCTTCAGAGATTATGGAACCGAAGTAGCACTTAGGGACCCAACAAATCCATCACCTAACCCATATAATTCAGCGAATCCTGATTTTGTGGGAAGACCAATCAGTATCAAAGGAATTTCCCCGTATTACAACGCTTATACTACATTACATTTTAAATTTGGTAACTTCTTATTCGAACCTGGTGCTAGGTATGACTATGTGCAAGTAACTGGGAATGGTGCCTTAACCCCAAGGGCTACTGCTTCCTATACTTTCCCCGAAGTAGGAAAGGGTATGACCATTTATGGAAGTGGTGGGGATGTTTCCCGTTTTCCACTAACTACAAATTTTAACTCAGAAACAGGTAACCCCGATTTAAGATTCGAACGTGCTAGGAAATTAAGTGCAGGGATTGATCAAAAAATTGACCAAGTATGGCAAGTAAAAGTCGAGTTTTTTAAAAACGAATTCACTGATACAATTATTGATGATCCTTATGTATCCACTCCAGTTGGATTAAACCCCGATAAATCACAATGGTTAACACAACCTATTGTTGCCAACCGTCCACTTAACTATTCCAACAGAGCTTCTGGTTGGTCACATGGATATGAATTACTCATCCGTAAAAATGCAAGACCTGGAACTCGTGATTGGTTTGGTTGGATTTCCTATACATGGTCACAATCGTTTCAAAACTCAAACTTGTATCAGATTTATGACGGAGATACAACTCAAATTGGCGGGATCGAAAGAAAAATCTTAGCTGCTTATTTTCCGAACTCAGTAGAACAATTAGCACCTTGGGACCGTACACATGTTGCAAACGTAATTTATGGCTGGAGGGTGAATGAAGGCTTTCAAATTGGTGGTCGATGGAGTTACTTAACTTCATTACCTTCCAGACCTATCGTAGGTGATGATGGTGGAAGATTTTCTAACCCGTTAAATGGCTTAACTTATTGGAACCCACAGTATTCTAATAATCCATATACATCTGAATATGGATATGTCAAAAGGGGAACCGATTATCACAGGTTAGATGTTAGATTTGATATTTTTGAAAATTATTCATGGGGCTATTTAAACTGGTATTTAGAAATTGTAAACGTATACATGCGTAAAAACAAAAATGGATACGATTTTGATAATTCCAAACCATTCTCTGCAACTAACCCAAGAGAAAATGATACATTCGGAACACTCCAATTGCCAGGTGGAACCGTTATTCCATTTTTCAACGTAGGTATGGAGGTACATTTCTAATGAAAGGTTTATCCATTTTAGTTGCGATATTTATTTTTATCAATTGTGCAGAAGATAAAAAATTTGAAGATTCATATAAAGAAACAGTATTACTCCAATACTTGACTACCCCAAATGCTCCACAAGAAACATGCGAATCGATGATCACAAACAAAGATCTTTGTTTCCAAGCTTATTACACTTCCATAGGAGGAAGTTTTACTGCAACCAGTGCGACTGTGAAAACCCAAACTTGCCAAGGTTTAATCACGAGTCCGTTGTATAAAAATTTGTCGAGCATTGCGCAAACCTGTTCCTTTAATTGCCAATCAACAGATTGGAAAACTAAAACAGATGCGGGAACTTGTGGACAATTGAGTTTTACTGCACTGATCGAAGCAAGTATTACAAGTCCAACTGCTACTGCTTGTTTGCGTTCTTGTTTTGCAACGACAAACAATCAAATATCAAACGATCAAATACCTTTGTATTTTTTATTTAATAACATTCAAGACGGAGATTAAAATGCAGGAATATGTAGAATTAGGTGAAGAATTAGTTTTTGTTGCTATGGGAGTAGCAAGTGTTATCGCACTTGCTGTGTTTGCCGAAAGACTTATTTACTATAAAAAAACTTTGGGCAAAAAAAATGAAGCTTACTTATCAGAAGTTAGAAACTCACTCCAAGAAGAACCTGAAATTCATTGGAAAACGGATGCAGGTGAAGAATCAATTTACAACCGATTCATCCAATTCGCATTAAAACAATTGAAACTCGGACGCAAAGGTCTGGATGAAAGTTTAGAAGGTCAAATTTTATCCGAGAAATTGGAGTTAGAAAAACGTTTACCAATTCTAAACACATTAGGAAATAACGCGCCTTTTATCGGACTTTTAGGAACAGTGCTTGGTGTCATCAAAGCGTTTTATGGTTTGGGAACACTAGGTAGTTCTGGTGCAGAAGTTGTGATGCGTTCGATTTCTACAGCACTCCTTGCAACCGCTGCTGGTCTTGCAGTGGCAATTCCTGTGGTAATGGCAAACAATTACTTTTCCAGAAAAGCAAAGGTGATTTTGCAAAACCTTGAAATTTTGAAAAAAGAACTACTCTCTTATCAAATGAATAAGACAAAGGTATAATTATGGCTGGAGCATCAGGACCACAAGACGAAGAAATCGGAAGTATCAACATCACTCCCATGGTGGACGTGATTTTAGTACTTCTCGTAATTTTTATGGTAACAGCAAACTTCTTAAAAAAAGAAAGTTTAAATATAAATTTACCAAAAGTACAAGCTGCTGATCCAAACGTAGCGGAATCAGTTCAAGTAGCAATAACCAAAACAGGTGCCATTCTTTTAGAAGGAAAGGACACTGATATAACAGGTCTTGTTCGAAACTTGGAAAGAGAAGCCAAAATCAGACCTAACATGCGTTTGACATTATCTGCTGATGAAAGTTTGCCTTATGGAAAAATTACGGAGCTGATGGGAATCATCCGAAAAGCCGGAGTGACAAAAATCGCCCTCAGTGTAAAAAAATGAATCGGTTTGTTGAACTCTTAGTAAAGTTCAAATCTTCTATCAAACAAAATAAAGAACGTGTATTTCATATCTGTTTGGCAGGAAGTTTATTCATACATACAGCAACGTATGCAGGTTACCGAATCAGCCAACTCAGAGGGGATGAAGTTGTAGAAGATTCTGCTTTTGAGGATGTGGATGTAAATTTTGAAGAAATTCCCCCAGAGTTAATCGGAGGTACATCTTCACCAGCTCCTATTGAAAAACAAGAATGGGTTGAAGGTAGTAACAAAGATAAAGCTGACGAACCCGATAATTCGGATATCAATCCAAATCAATTATCTGGTAACGGAACCGACAAGGATGGTTATTTGTTTTCGTTTAACGGAGATAAAATGCCGACAGCTATCATCGACTTTGATTTAAAGGAATATTTTCCACCGCAAGCGAAAGCAGCGAACATAATGGAAAAACAAGTCGTATTACTTGTCCAAGTCAATGAAGACGGAAGTTTACAATCTGCAAAAATTGTTTCTGGAAGAGCTGGGTACGGTTTTGATGAAGCTGCTTTAAAACTGATTAAGCGAGTTCGGTTTAGCCCCGGTTATGTGCAAGGCCAACCCAAAAAAATGGCCCATCGTTTGCCAATCACTTTCTCTCTCGAAGACTAACCTAAATGGGAAGTACAATAGGCAAATTTTTAGAAAAACCATATCTATCAATTTGCTTATTGTTTTTAATTACTTCTGTTTCGATTACTTCCTATGTTTATTCTCTTTTAAAACCAAAAGACAATTCAATCTCCGAATACTACTTATCTGAAAATGCTGATTATTTTGTAGGTGATATTCCTGCAGATGATTCTGGCCAAATCGACTTTCAAAAAATGCATAAAGTGTATTGGTTGTCCACATCTGGTTGGATCAATGATGAGGAATTCAAACGAATTACAGATTCAGAGTACATTTGGCTAAGATCCAAAGCATTTTCAACGATTGAAAATGAAGAACTTCACTTCCTACTGGAACATGCAGGATTAAATATTGAAATATTTAACGAATTTGGTGATTCTATTTTTAAATATGGAGAATTTGAGGATACAAAATACTTACCAAATATTTTCCAATCAAAGTTTTCTTGGGTAAAAATCCCAAAGGATAAATCTGAGTATTATTATTTACGACTATACCATAAAAAGGGAATTTTATTTTCCATTACAATTATTGACAATTTAATCGGAAAACAAACTGCTCTTTACCGTGAGATTGCTTTAAAAAATTTAACTACCATTTTTTTTCATTCGTTTTTTATGATGATAGGCATTATATGTGCGTTAGTCTATTTTATTGAATACAAAAAACAATACAACATACTCCTAGATTTCTCTTCCTTTTCCTTATGTTTTGGAATTTTAGGACTAACTTCAAACGAATTTATACGTTATCTATTTACCAATACCCAAACATTATACGTTTTATCTATTATTTCTTCCAACTTTGTATTTATTCCAATGTTATCTGGAGTCAGAAGATTGTTCGGAAGTGGATCTTTTAAAGTATTAGATTATTTAATCTACATCGATGTTTTTATATGTTCAATAACAACTATACTAGTATTTTCTCTTCCGTTTTCCGATATATCTCATTCATTTCTGATCAGCACTCGAAGTTTTTTTATCCTATTCAATTTGATCAATATCATGGGTCCAATTTTTATCACTTATGAAGCTTGGAAAAAAGGAAGTAAGGAAGCATTAGGTCACTTCATTGGTTTTAGTATCACTTTATTCTTAGTGATTTTAGAAATATTTTTAGCAATTAAATATAATGACACTTCACCATCAGGAATCGTTTTTTGGGGTGTGTTGTTTGGAGTGATTTCACAAGGATTTGCTTTGGAAAGAACTTTGTTTAATGACAGGCAAAAAGCCTTACTCTATAAAGAAGATTTATTAAAGGCTGAAAAAACCCTAAAAGAAAGTCAGTTAAAAACATTACAAACAAAAATGAATCCTCATTATTTGTTTAATTCTCTGAATACAATTCATGCACTACACAAAATTAAACCGGAACTTATTGGTGATGCAATTATGAGTCTTGCCAATAATTACCGTTTTATATCTGATAGAACAGACAGAGATTGGATTCCATTCGAAGAGGAATGGAATTTTTTAGAAGACTACTTACATTTACAAAAGCTTAGATTTTATGATACAATTCAAATAGACTTTAAAAAGTCTGGCGATTTTTCTTCAGTTATTTTACCTCCTTTACTGTTACAACCTATCATCGAAAATTCATTTAAACATGGATTCAGAAGTTCCTCAGATGTACAATTTCAATTATTCATTCATGCAAAGATGATCAAAGATTCAGTATTTTGTTTTGTCGTTTATGATAATGGAAACGGAATTTCAGATGAATTATTATCGGACAAACAAAAATTAATGAGTCGTTCTTTGGGAAATATCAAAGAAAGACTCAAAAATCTTTACACTGACTTTAGTTTTGAAATCACTAAAAATTATCCAGAAGGAACAAGAACGGAAATCGAAATCATATTAACATCTAAAGTTCAGATATCTTCCTAAGTTCTGTTGCAAGTGCATTTGCAGAAACCCCACCTGGAAATGTTTTGATGGTTTTCTGATTCTGATCCAATACATAAATAAAATTGGAATGATCGATTCTATAAGAATTTCCATCTCCTACCTTTTCTTTCACAATTCCAAATATTTTGGTCAAGGTCTCTAAACTTTCAACGTTTGGAGAGAGTGCAGTTAAATTTTTACTGGGAAAGTTTTTAACATACTTTTCTAAAGTTGCCGGAGAGTCTCTTTCAGGATCCAAAGTAATAAATACAAATTGAAAGTCTTTAGCACGTTCACCTAATATCAGTGAGGTCCTACCAAAATTTGTTAAAGTTAGTGGGCACATATCTGGACAATGTGAAAATCCGAAATATAATACCGATTTCTTTTCTGACCAAAATTTTGGGTTTAAACTGAGGCCATTTGGAAGAACAAATCCTAATCGATTCCATACTTCCTGATTTAGTTCATTTTTAGCTTGGCAGGCAAAACTAACGAAAAAAATAAAAATAAAAAAGATTAGTCTAATCATAACTAAACGGCTACGATCCAACCCATTCCTCCATTTTCAGCCATATGAGTTTGATGAGGATGAAACATATAACGACCTTTCTTTTTAAGCACAAATTCGATCACAACTCGTTCTGTTTGTCCTATTGTTACTACATCAGAATGACCATCAGGAACTATGGAACCTAAACTTCTGATGATATCAAATGTTTGTGCATGCAGATGGAAAGTCATGACAGGTTCTCTTTCCATCATATTCTGTATATAAAACCGAACTCGCTCCCCAACAGGAACTTTCATAGGATATCGATCATAAATCCCAGCAATTCCATTCCAAGTATAAAAATCATTCTTTCCTTGGCCCTTGGTATCCCATCCAGAAAACGTTAGTACAAATTCATGAGCTGGTTTTCGTTTGATAGGTGGATCTACCAATAAAGCACCATACAATCCTTTGGCGGTATGTACCATGAGAGGTGGCACATGGCAATGGTATGGATGTAATCCTACTGGACCTGCCTCAATGGTATAAGTTCTTTCTCCAAAAGCAGGAATTGGTTCCCAACCATCTTCCATTGGATCATGAGTTCCATGAAAGTGAAGTGAGTGTGGGTCAGGACTTGAATTTTTTACATGGATACGTAGTTTATCCCCTAAATTAGCACGTAAAATCGGACCTGGTACAATTCCATCGAATGTCCATGCTTGGTAATTAACATTATGAGCAATATTAACACTCAATGGAAAAAGATTTAGGTTAAAATCCTTCGTTCTATTTTTACTATTACTAAAGTTAGGTGGGAAGTAAAAACGCTCAGTATAATCTTCTTTGATAAAAAAAGGAGGGTGTGCCATACTCCCATAAGTATTTGTACCACGTAAACTACCTGCAGCACCAATAGAATTCTGATAATTATCACTGACACTTGGGGTAGTTACGATCCCAAAATTTGTAGAAGAAGATGGATCAGAAGGCGCACATAACTCATTGGATTTTTTAGAGTTAAAGCCTATGGAACCAAAAATTGATCCCACAAAACCCATTACACCAAATCCAATTGTAGTTAAAAAACTTTTCCGATCCATAGTTTTCAATCCAACTTTAAATGTGAGAGATTAAACTTAATACCCAAACAAGAAGAAATACTGCTAAACCACCACCTACAGCAATTTGTTTGAATTTTTTCTCATACTCAGTATCTATGAAGAGTAAATATATAGCAGGGCCAATCACTGGAACAACCAAAATCACAAGAGACCAAATCACTTGTTTGGCTGTAGTCATATCCTTCTGCTTCGATAAACCAAACAAAGCAAGTGGAGCCCAAACCATTGTTAACACAAAAGGCAAATAATAAGCATACGATCCGATAAAATAAGTCCAAAAACTTGGATTTGCAAAATTTGTTTCCATAAAAAAACTCCTATTAAGTTATAGACGGTTCTGTCACCGCAGTCATCGCATAACCAGCGTAAGCCAGTATAGTTAAAAACAATAGAATTCCACCGAATACGACAGTATTTCTGACTACCGGAGAAATTTTTGAATCTTTGGAGAATAAATAGACCAGTGATCCTATAAAAGGTAAAAGTAGTATCAACCAAAAGTATTTATCTACTTTAGCACCAACAATCGAAAATCTGTCTAACATAGCAAGACCAGTCCACGCTGCAAAAATGGCAAACGGTAATAGGTATCCCATGATGTGAAAATACCATGTTTTAAGAGTTCCAGGAAAATGGACTCTCCAACCAGAGGTATACATTTTGTTAGTCTGTGCTTCAAAATCTTTTTGATCAATCTTTGGTAACTCTGCTGTTTCAATGAGTCCCTTATTCGTTTCAAAAACATCATGAGCTGGCACAACCTTTGCCAATAAATCTTTTGGCATATTGGATTGTACAGGTGGAATCGGTTGGTTTTTATAGGAACCCAATACAAACTCTTTTAAGTTTGCTTGTACAAATAAAGCAAGAAGCCCAATACTAGAAGACATATCACCTATATGTGGGTACCGAATTCCTGTACATGATTGTAAGGATTCCAATAATGGAGGACTTGATACTCCATAAGAATTTCCTTCAAAACAATTCCCAACATTTACAGGACCACTAAGAGCAATGTCTCCGCGACCCGAATGGTAAACTTGATTATTTCTAACGATATTATTATTAGAAATCCAAATGTTTTCATCAATGTTCATCGTAACAAGGATTCCATAATTGTTATGATTAAACACTAAATTTCCTTCGACCACATTCTCTAATGCACCAAGAAGGGCGATACCATTCCCTATGGAAGGATACTCCAATTTTTTAGATGGTGCATTTTTATTATTGTTATCATAAACAATATTTTTCTTCACAACCATTTGTTTTTGTGGAGGTAATAATTCACGATCTAATGTATTCGGCCCGATTCCTAATTGGTTTTTTCGCCAAATGGAAGATAAAAGATAGATATTTCCACTTGAATTTGTTCCTGAATATCCTAAGGCATTATTTTCAGAAATTACATCGTTTATGATCGCATTACATGGATTACACTGTCCAATATAAAAACCCGAGTCAGGAGAACCAGATGCAAAAGAATGTTCAATGAGCCCATCAACAGAATCAAATGCATATACACCATAATCACCATTATTGTATGCAGTAATATAAGATCCTCTATATCCTTTTACACCAGTCCAATACACTCCATTGAGTGTAGCGTTTCTTGTTGTGATATTTTCAACTGCAACACCATCGGCACCGACAACCATAATACCATTACCTCGAAGGAATTCACCATCGATAATGGTTAAGTTTCTATCTTCTCCTCGAATTGTGATGGATGGTGTCGTTACAGTGACTTCTTCTTTATAAATTCCATTAGCGACTAAAACTAAATCTCCAGGAGATGCAGCATCAACAGCGTTTTGAATTGTTTTGTATTGAGAAGGTACCTTTCTTGTCACACCCGTCCAAGTTTTTGATATCTTTGATTTTGAGGTATTCGCCTGTGGATTGTAAGTTGCGTTACCAATAACAGCTACACCCGTCATTCCAATTTTGCCATCAGGAGATGCATGGAAGGAACAAAAATATGGGAACACACCCTCCTCTGGAAAAAACACATCTGTATGTGCCCCACGAAACATTGCTAAGTTGCCAAAACTGGTTTCTGTAGACCAATCTTTATTAATGGAGATAGCGTTGTGAGGATTATTTCCTTCGTTCACAAAACGAATTTTCCCACCTTTGAAGGTGCGAATCACTGGAGGATGAAAGGCATTGTCCATCATCGTCACATGAACAAAAGCCGAGTTTGCCGGATCTTCCGAATTGCAAAAATTCAACCCGAAGGTTAAGAACATTGCCATTAAGATCCCTATCAATATCTTTTTGGTTTTTTCCATAGTTATTCCCGAAACATGAGGAAGTCCTCACATTTGGAGAATTTTAGAATTGTGTTAAAACTTTGTCAATGTTAAATCATTGAAAAGTAGAAAAATATACCAAAAGTAAGGTCTTTAGTTCTGCCAAAACTTGTTTTTTCTCAGATGGTTTTTTGGTTCGATGCACAATTTTGATAACAGAATCAACAGACTCAACAATCATGAGTGATATATAAAATGCACGTTTTTTGTTCACTTTTGGAAACATTACCAAAATCACTTTTTCAGCTAACGTTTTTGCAAATCTCTCGTTACTTTCAATATCTAAATGCAATAAGGCTTCATTCGTATATAAAATCGAATGGATCAATCGATAACCTTTCACTTCATTTAATGTTTGTTCAAATGCAAATAATGTAAAATCGACAAATTCAGGAGTGAACTTTTTAGTCTTCTTTAATTCTTTGGTAACCTTTTCAAAGAATAAATCATGCATAATTAAATACGAATTCTCAGCATGTGAATATATAATTGATTCTTTGTTTGGAAAAAACTGATAAATCGATCCAACGGATATACCACTTTTTTCTGCAATCAAATCCGTAGTTAAATCATCATAACCAACTTCACCTAATAGATGTATAGCTGTATCAACAATTTTCTGATATCGTTCTTTGGAACGTTTTTGTTGAGGAATTTTTCGAGGATTGATGACTGTATTCATTCAGATCTTAATGCAACAATAGGACTCAGCTTAGCAGCATATTCCGATGGCCACCACCCGAATATAATTCCTATCGTTATTGAGAATAAAAAGGCAAAACCAATAGAAGGAAAGGATAAAACAATTGTCCAACCAAAAGATTCCTGTAAAAAATACACTGTGAATATCCCAAAAACTAAACCGACAAATCCTCCCGTAAGACTTGTCAAAGTTGATTCAATTAAAAATTGAATGCGAATATCAGATTCTCTCGCGCCTAATGCTTTTCTTAAACCAATTTCCTTTGTCCTTTCTTTTACAGAAACTAACATAATATTCATGATACCGATTCCTCCGACTAGTAATGAGACTGTAGCAAGAGCAATCAGTAAAGCAGACATCGTTTGATTGGTTTCGGAAACCGCTGATTGGATATCAGCCATACTCATTACCTGGTAAATATTTCCCATAGATTCGTTCGTACCATGTCTTTCATGTAAAAAACTTTTAATCTGAGATATAAAATTTTCCGAAGATTCATTTTGATCCAATTCCATTTCCAGATTGTCAACTGCATCCTTGTTTAACAACCGTCGCATGGCTGTGTTAAGTGGAACCAAAACAACGTCATCTTGGTCACGAAACCCAGTTGAACCTTTTTCAGGTAATTGACCAATGACTCGAAATGATACTCGATTGATTTTTATGTAAGTTCCAACCGGATTTTTTCCTTCGTATAATTCCCTGACAACTGTGTTCCCTACCAAACATACGAGTGCCCGTTTGTTATCTTCTTCCTCTGTGAAAAATCTTCCTTCTGTTGGTTCCAGGTTTCTAAGTGACTCATAGTTTGCACTGGCACCAGTTACAAAACTATTCCAATTTCGATTTCCAAAAACAAGTTGGGCTCTTCCATTTACCACGGCAGAAATTTGTTTCACTTCAGGAAATTTTCTAGATACAGCTGTAACGTCGTTTACATCCAAACGATTCACAGTCCCTGCTTCGAGAGAAACTCCTCCACTTCTCATCCCACCTGTTCTTACAATCACTAAATTTGCACCTAACGAAGAAAATTGTTCTTCAACAGACTTTTTAGCTCCTTCACCCAGAGCCATAACCGAAATGACGCAAACAACTCCAAATAAAATTCCTAATGCTGATAAAAATGTCCGAAGCCGATTTGATGTAAGTGAAAATAAAGACTGTTTCAATAAACCGCTAATCAAACTCCAACCAGTTTTCCTTCTCATAAAATTCTGGTTTGATTCCGGAATCATTTTTGCTTTTCTTTTTATCTCTTCGTTTATAATTTCCCCATCACTCACATGAATAATACGATCACAATAATCTGCCATCTCAGGTTCATGTGTGACCATTACGATTGTTTTTCCCTCTTCATGAAGCCGTACGAGTTCCATCATAATCTCAATTTTGCTTTTAGAATCCAAATTACCTGTTGGTTCATCTGCAAAAATAATTGGTGGATCATTGATCAATGCTCTGGCAATGGCAACCCTTTGTTGTTGCCCACCAGACAACTCGTTAGGTGTATGAAAAACTCTATTTTGTAATCCAACTTTTGTTAGCTGTTTTTCTCCGACTAACACTGGATTTGGAATTTCTGTATATAGAGAAGGCAAACAAACATTTTGAAGTGCATTTGATTTTGATAAGAGGTGAAATTGTTGGAAAACAAAACCAATCAAACTTCCACGGATATCGGAAAGAACATTGGAAGATTCTTTTTCAACATTTTTCCCAAACAAACGGTACGAACCACTGTCCGCATGATCAAGTAATCCCATTACTTGCAATAATGTCGATTTTCCAGATCCTGACGGACCCATAATCGCTACAAACTCACCTTGTTTGATCTCTAAATTGATACGATTCAATACTGAAAATTGGGAATTCCCGATTTTGTATGATTTAGATAAATTTTTAATTTCTATTGCTAACAAATATTATCTCTTTGGGACTTTGGGAGATGAGAAAGGACCACCATTTGCATTCGATTTTTTAGTCTCTTTTATTTTTTTCTTTCGATAAACCAAGTCTCCTTCCACTAGTCCCGACAATATGGAAGTGTTTTGATCGTCAGAATGTCCAATGGCTACATTCGATTCTTGTAGTGAACCATCTGTTTTGAGTAAAATAATCCCTTTCTTATTATTTCTTTTAACAAAATCATTTGGTATCAATAAAACATCCTTTTCTTCGGATATGATAAAATCGACAGTAATCGACATACCACTTCGCAGAAATTCTGGTATCGAAAATAATTCCAAATCAACATTGTACATTGTTACATTATTTTCTATCACTGCTTCGTAACCAATGTGTTTTACCTTAGCACGAATAGGCTCATTGGAAAAAGAATCCACAACAATATTGGCAATTTGCCCGATCTTTATTTTTGATAAATCGGTTTCGTCTACTTTTGCTTGTACCATCAAGTTGTCTGAAAGTACAAATAAAATATCTTGTTGAGTGACAGTTTGCCCAGTACTTATATTAGATGCGATCACCAAACCACGTAAAGGTGAAATAACTGGAGTTGGTTTATAAAAATCTTCCCATTTTTTCAACTCATCATTGCCCTTTGCTCTTGCTGCGTCCAATAGTGCAGCCCTTTCAGTTGAACTCATCCAAACGAGAATTTTTCCTTTTCCTACATGTTCTCCTTCTTCTGCAAGTATTGATTCAATCCTTCCTGCAATGGGTGGTTTGACTTCTAATCGATTTTTAGGAATTGCAGTTCCTGTTGCCCTAACTGTAACAATCAAATCACCACGAGTCACACTTGTGGATTCAATTTTGAATTCTTGTTTGGATTTACCTGATCCAAATGTGAAATATAATACCCCAAATACAATTATAACAAAAAATGAAACATAAAGTTTAATCTTCATCAAAACACTTTCCTAAATTACGTAAATATGTTGCTTCCGCAAGACCAAGATCTCTTTTGCCGACTAACAAATTTTTTTCCCGATTGATTAGATCATTCTCAATGATATCCCAATTTTCAAAACTGATCAGTCCATTGGAATACTGAGCTCGTGCGATTGTTGCTCTTGTATCAGAAGCTTTATAAAATTCGGTTAATACCAAAAGTTGCTCTGAAGCATTTATAAAATTTAGATAGGATTGTTCTAATGAAAAGGTGAGTAAATTCTTTTTTGAATCTCTTGTGTGAATTGATTTTTCATATTCAGATTTTGCAATTTTTACATTATAATAATCTCTACCTCCATTAAACAAGGGATAGGTCAAATTGATTCCAAAACTATAATTCCTAGGTTTTGGTAACCAAACATCATCTTGTCTTGTCACTGTTGCACTTAGATTGAGGTCTGGATAAAAACCTGCTTCCGCGATACCAATATTTGCTTGGGCTGCTCGAACTTTTGATTGTTCCGCCATAATTGATGGATGAGCATCAAGTAAACTAGACTTCTCTTTCTCTGAAATTTTAATTTCGGCAATCGGTTCCGAAATAAGAGGAACGTCCAAGGATACTTCAACGGGTGTCGCAATGATTCTTTCGATTTCTTTCCAATTGGTCTGGAATAATCTTTCTGCAAAAGAAACTTCATATTCAGATTGTTTTACAAATGACTCACTCAATAAAAAACTTCCTTTGTGTTCCCTACCAACTTCGTATCGAAGTTTAACCAAGTCTCTATTTTTAATGCGTCTTTCTTTGATTTTTAAGGATAATTGGTAAAGTTCTTTTGCATACAACGTTTGTGAGTAAGCGGACTTTAGTTCAAAACATATTTTTAATCTAGAGTCATTTAATGTTTGTTTTGCTGCTTGCAACAATGCTTCCGTTTTTTCAATTCCACTTTTATCCCGAAACCCCGAAAAAAGATTTTGGTTTGTACTAAGTCCTACAGAATATCGATTTACTGCAGTAGGTCTAGATTCACCTGTATTTGTTTGTTGGGTTTGTGTGTTACTACTATTCACTCCACCACTGATCAAAGGATCATTCACTGTTCCAGATCCACTAAAGTTAGCTGATGATTGCCTTGCAGAAGCCAAAACATTTACAGTGGGAAGATAACCTGCATAACTCTTTTCATTTTCATAAAAGGCTTTTTCATAATCTGCTTTGACCGATAGATAATCGGGATTAAACTGCACTGCCTTTTGCCAAAGTTCTTTTAATTGGATAGGTTTTGTAACCTCTGCTGAAATAACAAAACTGAATGCCAAGCCAAAAGATAAAATATACCAAACAAACTTCACTAGATACTAAACCCATTTATGATCAAAAAAGTTCCCATCAGCATGAAAAAATCTTTAACGGAATGGATTTTTTTACAATTTGAATTACCAACTGCCGGAACTTCCACCACCACCAAAACTCCCTCCTCCTCCACTAAACCCACCAGAACTTCCTCCACTTGACCATCCACTACTCCTACCACCTTGTGAATCACTTGCAAAACTACTATTTCGCATCCGTTTTCTTCCATGTGGTGTCAGAAGGTGATAAAGTTTATAAAGTCCAATTCCTATTGCGTAAGTAAGGAATACAATGGCTCCGATGTTTGCTCCATGAATTGCAGTAGGGAATATGCTCCAAAAAGGAAACAAAAAGAAATAAATGAACCAACCTACATAAGGAGCGTTAGCTGCAAAGTAAGTAAAAACGCTAAGAACAGTTACTACAAAAATCGAAACGAAAATTTTGAATCCAATTGGTATCTCAGCTCCTTCTGGTGCTATTTCACCCAAAAAAGATAGAGGTCCAAGATGAGAAAAATCTTCTTTCTCAGGTATTGTGTATTCTCCTTCAATTGATTTCATGATTGCACTTACACCATTTTGTATCCCAATATCATATTCTCCTTTTTTGAAGTAAGGTTTGATTTCATTCTCTATGATATGATGGCACAAAACATCTGTTAAAACCCCTTCTAATCCATATCCAACCTCGATCCTAAGTTTTCTGTCTTCAATGGCAACAAAGAGTAACACCCCATTATCCTTTCCCTTTTGACCGAGTTTCCATGTTTCGGCAACTTTTAGCGAGTATTGCTCTAAATTTTCTCCTTCTAAGGATGGAGTCACAAACACAACGATTTGATTGGATGTTTTTTTTTCATGGTCTCTTAATTGTTTTTCAAGAGCAGAAATATAGTCAGTATGGAGTGTCCAAGTTTCATCCATAACTCTAGATTTTAACCGTGGGACATCCTTGGAAAAAAGGAAGATAGGCAGAACCAAAAGGAAAAAAACCAATAACCTTTGCATAAAAGGATATTGGTTTAAGAAAAAAAAGTTACAAGAATTTTTTTACTACTTATGAATTCGAGTGGCACCATAATAAGCCGAGATTGGTTTTAACTCTTCAAATCCAATCAAATTCACTTGCCCACCACGTTCTTCATAATCACGTTTAAAACTCTGCAAAAATTCGATTGCTGAAAAACCTATCATCTTTACATTTTCATCAAATTTTACATCGATTCTTTCGCCAAAAGATATTTTCCGAAGTAACAGTTTTAAGGAAATCATGTTGGAAAACAGAAGAGCATGTCTAACATATAAAGTGTGTATCTTATTGTTTGATTCTATTTTTATATCTGCAATGAAAATATAACGTAATTTGACTCCGAAGTACATTTGGATTAAAATTGCTGTAATGATACCACATAAAACACCAACTAATAGGTCTTCTACGATTGTAACCACTACTGTCACCAAAAAGATGACTATTTGGTCCCAACCTTTTTTATATGTTTCTTTAAACACGTGAGGTGATGCCAGTTTTAACCCGACCATAATTAATATACCAGCAAGTGATGCTAATGGGATTCTATGAATGAGACCAGGAAGGAGTAGTATGAATAATAATAAAAACAAACCATGAAAAAAATTGGACCATCTTGTTTTGGCACCATTTTCAATATTTGCAGAAGATCTTACCACTTCAGCGATAATGGGTAAACCACCAATCCATCCTAAAAAAAAGTTTCCTATCCCTTTTGCGACAAGTTCTTGGTCCATGTTTGATTTTCTTCGGTAAGGGTCCGTATTATCAACGGCGGTTGCTGTGAGTAAAGATTCAATACTTGCAATCAAAGCGATAGTCACCACCATCACCCAAAAGTTTCCTTCTTTCCAACGGGAAAAATTTGGAAAACTCAAACTCTCATAGATGTGATTTGGCAAATTCACTAATTTTTCAGGGCCAATTTGGTATGTTTGATTTAATAATGTATAAGAATGTTCATCAGCTAATTCAAAAATAAAACCCAAAATAATTCCAACTAACACTGCGACTAGTGGTGCAGGTAACTTTTTAAAATAAGGATTTTGTATTTTTGTGAGCATGGCAATGATCACAATCGCAGAAATACCAATGATAGCCACTTCAGGATTCAAATGTACAAAACTTGATGGAATCTCCAATAGAAGTCCTAAAATAGTTTTGGCATTAGGTGAAATTCCAAGAGCAACATAAAACTGTTTTGATATGATGATGATTCCGATGGCAGCCATCATTCCATGTACAACGGAAATCGGGAAATAAATTGTGAGATTCCCCGCCTTTAAGATTCCTAAAAGTACCTGAATCAATCCAGCAAGAACAATTGCTGCCAAAGTGATCTCAAATCCCAATTTGGCATCACCACCACCCATGACAAAAATCGAATTTAATACAACAGCAATGAGACCTGCAGCAGGTCCATTGATCGTAAGATGAGATCCACTCATAAAAGAAACAAAGATACCACCTACAATTCCGGAAAAAATTCCTGCCATAGGTGGTGCACCAGAGGCAAGAGAAATTCCTAAACAAAGTGGGAGCGCAATGAGAAAGACAACAAAACCGGACACAATGTCCGATCGCCAGTTTTCTTTTAGTCCAGGTAACCAATCTTTTGGTTTATCTTTGTTCATTCGAGAGTTCCTAATTAAGATTTATCTTTTGTATGATGAGACGAAGACTTTCTGAATTGATTGGGATTCACCCCACATTGTTTTTTAAATTCTAAATAAAATGCAGATCTCGAACCAAAACCCGACAGTTTTCCAACTGTAGCGACGTTTAATTCTGGTTTTTCGATTAGAATTCTTTTTGCTTCTTTGATTTTGTATAAGTTTAAGAGTGTTGGAAAATTAAATTGATACTCAATATTAATCAACTCGCTTAATTGGTGATAGGTTAACCCTAGACGGCCTGCAATCATTTCTTCACTGCAGTCAATATCCAGAAAAATTTTGTCTGATTCTAATAATGATTCTAATTTTGTTTTAAATTCTTTTGTATCAATTTTATTTGTGAAAGTTCGAAATCTTGTTTTTGTCTTATCACGTTTTTCATAATTTCTTAAAAATAAGAAACTACCAGCTGTCAAAAAAGGTAAGTAAAACACTGCAGCATAAATGAAAAAAGCTTGGTAAGGATAAAAATCAAAATGGAATAATGTTTTTAAAAACACTAAAAACAAAAAGAAAGCCCAACCTAAAAAATAACTTTTTTCTTCATCAATTTGGTTTGCGAAGAGCATCAGATGGGTACTACGTAAAAAATAAGCAGCGGACCCAAAGATAGTCAGTAGGATAAAAATTCTATAATCATACATTCTTGGGAAAATGGGAACAAGAAGGTATAAAATTCCTGAGATCGCAAACAACCAAAAGAAAATTGGATGTTTTAAACTTTCGTTTGTAAATTTAACAAAACTGTAAAGATACAAAAAGAATACAAAGTGATTAATCGATAACAATAAGTAGTATGAGTGCGTGAAAAGATTATTTCCATTCCCTAGGAGAGAAGATAACTCCTTTCCATGGACAGAATAAACTAAAAAGAAAAATAATAAAAAATGAAACAGAATCAATAGGTATATTTTTTCTTTTGATTTGATGAATTCGGAAATTGCCCAACCAGTAGAAACAATGCCGACCATCAAAAAAAACAAAAAGGTAAGAAATCGAAAGAGTACAATAAATCGATAACTCGAATTAGATACTGTTCGGATGGGGAAATTTAGATTCTCATTTGAGACTAGGAAAAGATAAAAATCCCGAGTTTCACCTGGATTTAAGGAAACATTAAAATGTGGGAAAGGTGACAAGAGTCCATGCCAGTTTTCCCATACATAACCATTGTAAGTGTTTGAAAATTCCCCTTTTTGGTTTTCCGAACAGATTTCAGCCGTTGGAATATTGATCCATTGGATGAGAATGCTAAAATCGGAAACCTTATCCAATTCGTTTTTTAATTGGAAATGGAGCCATTGTCCATTTAGCACCCGTTTGCTTCTTAGAGAATCTTCAGATTCATTTTGGATCCAAAACATTTGTTTCAAAGTTTGGATTGAGTTTTTTGTACAGAGGGTGGGGACTTCCCCTTTCACTGGAGCTAAAAATTCGACCGCATGACTGATATTTGTTCCGTAAAATGCTTCCGGTTTCCATAAACATCCTTCCATTCCTAGTAGAATGACTAAGGAGAAGTAAACCCGAAAGAGAATGCGCATGGATTTCACCAATGTGCAAATAAATCATAAGCAAGAAAGCGAATTCAAGGTTGATGAATTTCGAATTGAAAGTATTTTTTGTCCAGTTTTATGATATTGGACAAATTGGGTGTCTAAAATCATGGAGAAAAAGAGGGACAAAAATGGATTTGCACAATGCTCTGAATAATATTTTAAACCCACCCGTACTATTTTTCTTTTTAGGCATGGGTGTTGTATTCTTTAAATCGGATCTCCGCATAACAGAGGGAGTTTCAAAATTTCTTTCTTTATACTTATTGTTCTCCATTGGTTTTAAAGGTGGGCATGAATTATTTAAATCACCTTTCGCGGAAGAACACTTACTTACACTCATTGCATGTATGTTTATGGCATGTTTTGTTCCTGTGTATTCTTACTTCATCTTTCGATTGAAGTTAGACCATGCCAATTCTGCAGCACTTGCTGGAAGTTTTGGTTCGATCAGCGCAGTAACGTTTGTAACAGCAGGAGCCTTCTTACATAGTTACGGATTTGAATACCAAGGTTTCATCGTTGCTGGAATGGCACTTATGGAATCACCTGCCATTGTCATCGCTGTTATTATCGATCGCCTCGGTAAAAAGAAACAAAACGGAAATCCTACTGAAAAAATCCAATGGAAACAATTGTTACATGAAGCCTTTTTTAGTTCATCTGTTTATATCTTAATTGGAGCTCTTATCGTTGGATATCTCTCAGGTGAGTCTGGATGGAATACAACTAAACCATTTACAGAAGATATCTTTAAGGGACTTCTTACATTTTTCCTTTTGGACAAAGGGATTGATGCCGCTAAACAAATGCGCGAGTTAAAAAAAGTTGGTTTTTTCTTGGTTGGATCAACAGTCATCATCATGTTTATCAATGTTGTGATTGCGATCTTTTTGACAAAAATCATCCAGATGCCAATTGGTGATGCATTAATGTTTGTTGTATTATGTGCATCTGCTTCTTATATTGCAGTTCCAGCAGCGATGAAAGATTCAATTCCAGAAGCAAGCCCTAGTATTTACTTAACTGTTGCTTTATCGATTGTTTTTCCAATCAATATCATCATCGGCATTCCACTTTATTTTTATGTATTGAAAGGATTATAAGAAAGATATAAATTCACCTTACAATTCGTTAGGAGAGATCAAAATGCAACTATCCAAAGAAAGAGTTATCCTATTTTGTTTCATTTTGGTCTTTTCTAGTGGTTTTCTAAATTCAGAACCTATAGAAGAAAAACCTCCCGAAAACCAATCAGAACCAAAGCCATATGTTTCTCCCATGAAAGAGAAAGGATTGGATCCTGAATTCAATCGACATATGTTTGTGGAACCAAAATTATCCAAACATTCTGCCAATTCTTCCCAGTTTTGGTTGAATGATGTATTACGATTTGGATTGTACCTTCGCCCACGCCAAGAGAGCCGTTATAATTTAGACTTCAATGCATCTGACAAGGGTTATATTGACCGTACCCTACAAACCTCATCTTTGTACTTTTTATTTGATCCAAGCCCTTATGTCCAAGCCAAGGTGACTTTACAAGATGCAAGGGTTTGGGGAGGAGAGTCACCTGCATCAACGGGTGACATTCGAGCCAATTTTTTTAATAATACCGCAGACCTATATTCCCGAAACCAAACTAATGCAGTTTCTGTAAACCAAACTAGCGTTAGAGAGGCATTTCTATTACTGAACAAATTACCTTTCCAATCCAAATTCCAAGTGGGAAGGCAAATTTGGGCCTATGGAGACCAAAGATTGATTGGTGGTGGTAACTGGACCGTGAATGGATTATCCTTTGATGGTGCCAGACTCATGTTCCAATTTGAAAATGCCAAAATCCATTTTTTAATGGCTAGGCCTTATTGGACTCAAAGTGGAACCAATGGGGTTGTTTCTGCCAATGATCCAAAACTCAATTCAGCGGCAAATGGAACCGACACAACACTATTAGGAACTTATAACAGTTATACGATTCCTGACTGGGTGACATTCGATTTTTATAGTCTAGGTATTGTTCGAAAATGGAAAAAAAATAATACGAATGTGGTTACAGGATTACCTGAATCTTCCCCCGACGACCCTTTGGCATCAAATCGTAGCCGCCAAAACCAAAATTTGATCACAACTGGATTTCGAATTACGAATCGTACGAAAGGTAATTTTTTACCAGAAGGTAAGTCTTGGGACTTCACATGGGAATCGGCATTCCAATCAGGAACTTCTGGACGTAGGATCCAAGATCCTTACCTAAAAGAATACCTGCCAAATGAATGGGACAATATCAGAACCGAAAGAGAAAAATATACAGGACAAATGCATGTTTTTCAAACTGGTTACACATTCTTCAAGAAACTTAGGTTAGGTGGACAAGTTTTATTTGCTTCAGGTGATAAAAATAGATCGGATGCCTCCGTCTCCACTTTCCAAACTCTGGCAAATCCAAGATTTGGAGTGATTCCCTATTTTAATAATGTGGCGGGAATTTCGGAAAATATCAACGCCCAAAATTTATATTCTAAATCTGTGAGTGTCACTTACTCAACTGAAGGTTATGGAGAATTCCAAATTACCTATTTCCAAAATGATAAAGCAGAAAAACAAGATGCATGGTATGCAATTAGTGGTGCGCCAAACTCTTCTTCCACGATCGGTGAAAAAAATCCAACCCCAGTGTCGTTTGAAAAAGGAAGTACAGAAAATTTCTCCAATCAATCGTATACTTCTCCCTATGCTTTAGGCAAAAGAATTTATACGGAAGTGGATTTGACTTGGCACGGACAAATCAATGATTTTGTCTCACTCTGGTTAGGTGTTGGTTATCTGGAAGCTGGTGATGCAGTTAAAAATTACAGAAATAGCAAAATCCAATACAATCGCACCACTCAATCCTTTGAATGGAACCAAAACTATTTACAAGGGAGAAACCAATTGGCAAAAGAAGCCTATATGGCCTATGCCCAAATCAACGCTGCATTTTAGGAAAAACGTTCGATTTTTCGCTGGATTATCATAGCATGGAAGCAAAACTGAGATTCGTCCATGTTGGAAGCCCACCACAAACAAAGAAGGATTCGCAATAGCCTCTCTCGCGAGGAAATTAGAGATGTATCCCTCCTCATTCTAAAAGAAGAAGGACTCGATGGGCTTTCCATGCGTAAAATTGCCAACCGGCTTGGTTGTAGTGTGGCGAGCCCCTATTCTTATTACGAGAGCCAAATTGACCTTGTCCAAGATTTGATCCGAACGGGTGAGGATGAGCTCCTCTCCATGTTAAAAAAAGCAAGTGCTGATGTCAAAACGGGATCTGCCTTTGACCAATTGGCCGCGATTGCACGTGCCTATTTCCAATTCGCAAGCAACAACCGCGAACTTCACAAAGTGATGTTTGTTACCGACTACGGTGGGGTTCATAGAAAGGCATTCCCTCAACTTCCGAAAAGTTATCGGTTTTTTTTAGAAACAGTTAGAATTGGTTTTGATTCTGGCGAAATTCCATACCCTAAAAACGAGTATCCAGCGATTGCAAGGTTGATGTGGAGTTGGATGTATGGAGTGATTGTTTTGGATATGACAGGTATGCTCCGAAAAAGAAAAGGAGCAGGAAATCCTATTGAAGAAGGAATTTCCTACTTTCAAAAGTTACTTAGTAAAAAACCAACCTAGCCAATGCTAGGCGAAACTTCCATTCCTTCCTCATCCGAGTCCAAACTGTTTTCTACACCTTCAGTTTGAGCGATTTGATTTTTTCCAACTTGGTTAAGTCTGATGAGTTCGGTTTTGATAAATGCCATTGTTTCATTATTATCATTCACTTGCCAGACAGGATTTCCAACAGTTAAGCGTATTGGTTTGTTTAAGTTGTATGCATCTAAATACAAAGGAACAATTGGTAAATTATAACGTTTACTCAGTACCACCATTCCAGGAAATAATTTTCGAGATTTACGAAATCCTCGGTACCAAGATCCTTCCGGAAAAATTCCAATGCCTAAATTTCCTTTTTTAATCCTTCTTTGGAAATCTTTGATTGTCACTGGATCTGATTCATTTCGGTTTAAGGGAATTAAGTCGATTGATTTTACAATTCCTTTGACAACTTGTTCTTTCCGTTTGAGCCATTTTGACTTTCTGCCTTTATTGCCCATTCCTGAATCATAACTTGTTAACGCAGTTGTATATATTCCGTATCGTTTTAGAACTCCACGAATGACAAATGCATCATAAGGCATGGTGATGATTTTTAAAAATTTATTTCGTGGTTTGATATGATTTGAAATCAGAATCATAGATTTGCCGTTTAACTGGCGCAAAATGAAGTCGTTCTGAATTTCTACTTTTTTGTTTCCGTATTTGAATCTCATGGGTTTTACCACAATCCACATCAATACAAAACCAATAGACCTTCCGACATAATAAAACATATCTTTTCCTCTTAATTGGTATGTGTCTAAAATTCCTATTTGGTTGCAAAAGATTCCCAAAATCTTTGGCTACAATTTGAATACAATTCTGTTTCAACTTGTACGAAGTATCTACGTAGGAATCCTGGATTTAAAAATTTGACAATCCCTGCCTTCGCTAAAACCTGGAAAATACCTTCAGGGAGGAAACAGGTGTAAATCCTGTGCTGACCCGCAACTGTAAGCCAAACAACTGTTTGGTGAGCCAGATCTTCCCCGTAAAGAATTCCTCGCGGAAATGGAACTTTACACACTAAAATCCAAATGTCCACCATTTGGAGGAAAGGGGCCCCGAAGGCATCGGGGCACCCGAAACAAGATTTACAAGGATACTTTTTCCTTTTGGAGGATCACTCCATAGGAATCATTCATTGTCTTTCATTGTCTTGGAGTTCCCTAAACTTTTTAAAATTTAGGAAACGTAAATGAAACGAACACAATTACAAACAACAGTCTTAATTGGACTACTCTTCTCTTTTTCCTTTTGCCAAATGGAAAAACAAGTTCCAGAATCTGACTCACAAACTAATCTCCTAGTTGGACTGCTTGCAGGAAGTGCTTTATCAACTTCGTTTTTATTAGAATACAATGGACAATGGAACGCAGGTTATACGTATGATGCAAACAAACAAGTAACACAAGCTTCCTTAACTGGAAGGCTCATCATCGCGACAAATCCTGATGGTTCAGGTAGTATCATTTCAGGATTTGAAAAAAACTCTGATTACTTTGGCGGTGGAGATACAACCTATCGTATTTTATCCTTTGATAAATCTACACGCAGGATGTATTACCAAAACACACCTGGAGGAAATAACTTTGCCAATTCAACATTTGGTAGAATCGATTATACTCCTGTGACAACGACTGGTTGCGAACTTGGTGCCTCCAAATGTTTTTATTTTTGTGAGGCCGTTTCTGGTAAAACGACACTTGCAGAAGTGCAAGCAAGTACAGTAACAAGTAATGCAACGAATTTTGCATCCAATGGATGTGGTGGTTTTACATTCAGCCGATCACTTTCTAGAACCCAAAACTCAACTTGGACTGGACTTTAAATAGATTTTTTTTAACACTGGAAAGGACACCACAAACAAGATGAAAACAAAATTACTTCATTTCTTCCTCATTGTATCCTGTTTGTGGACTTTCGATTGCAAACCCTCTCCTTCTTCCTCGGAGGAAAGCCTTGCTGCCCTCATTCCTTTACTGGGTGCAAGTGCCAATGCTTCTGTTTGTCCCAAATCTTCTACCCTCCCTTCTGATATTTTCCTTGCGAATACTGTTGTCAGTGCCTCTGCCAATGTCTCTGGATTTTCTGATCCCAAAAAAGCCATCAATGGTGTTTGTGGCGCTGGTGAACTTGCGGGATCTCTCGATGTGTATGCTTTGGAGACTACGGGGGCAGGTGCTACGATGGTCCTCAGTTGGGGTGGTAGAACTGTCAAAAATGTCCCAGACTCCATTGATTTAATTATCTATGATAATAGTTTTCGCATCTCAGGGGATACCAATACTTATGCCATGGATCCCTCTGTGATCCAAGTCTCCCGTGATGGATCCATCTATTGTGGTTTTAATCCGAGTTATACGGCTGGGAATATCAATTTACTGACCAGCTGGACTAAGTTTGGTGGCCTAAGACCCGTTTTTTACAATATGACCACCAATCCCTTGTCAAACGAGGATTTATTCATTAGTACAGGCATACCTTTCCTTCTCGGTGGTGGGGATGGATTTGATTTGGATGATTTAGATCCAAACGATCCGAATGATGTGAATTGTGACACAACAGCTGCCAATGATATCAAAACGAATGGATTTAAATTCGTAAAAATCACATCTGCAAGTAATGTCATCAACCCAGCAACCAGTACCAATTTCCCTTGGCCACCAGGCAGTTACAATGGAAGTGATATTGATGGGGTTGTCGCTCGCGAATTACAATAAATTCCAATCCATTATGTCAGATGGGTTCACCGTTTTGAACCATTTGTAAAAAACGTTTCAAAATAGTTCGTATTTCAGTTGACCAATTTTGAAAAAGAGTTCTTTTTTTAGAACCACTCCTCTGGCGTATTCACTTTGAGCGAAAACCTTTATACACAAAAAATATCCATTCAGGATGAGATGCCCCGGTTATCAGCACAGGCCAACCTCCTGAAGCTCCTGCTTGAGCCATATTTAGATTCCATCGAATACGAAAAAGAAGTTGGTACGGCTCTGGATGCGGGAGCGGGTCCAGGGGTATTAACCAGTTTTCTCATGAAGAAAAATCCAAACCTCAAATGGTCTGCTTGTGACATCTCCGAGGATATGGTCCAATACTGTAAGTTGGTATATCCAAAAGTAGACTGGAAGGTCTCTGATGTTCGCTCGCTAGATTACCCAGACAATCATTTTGATTTTATTTTTAATTCGATGGTGCTCATTCACATCAAAGAGCCTGAAAAAGCTCTAAAAGAATTCTACAGAGTGTTAAAACCTGGCGGAAAGGTTCTCATCCATTGTCCGAATGACAAAACTTTTACTGGCCCACAAGTTCTTTTGGATATGGTAGCCAAACATGCCACCATCCATCCAGCTGACAGGTTTGTGATGGAAAAAATACCTGGAATGATGGAATCTTTGGGATTCCAATTGAAACACAGGACCGACTTCATTGCCTCCAATGATGGAAATGATGATAAACCAACAGTGGATTACCCAAAAATTCATTTGGGAATGATGACTGGTTGGTCTATGATGTCCTTTATGGGTCATCCAGATGGGATGCAGGATTTATATTCGAAATTACAATCAGAGTATATGTCCAATCGTGTGAAATTCACAATCAAATTAGAAACGCATTTGTACCAAAAATAAACGGAGGCAAAATTGAACCAAAAGGCACCCATCATCATCGGTGAATACCACATCATTCCAGAGAATTTGCCTGCGGATGGCCAACTGAGATTGGTATTCCAACCGATCGATATGACCACCTATTGGCGCCGATGTGGTCTCACAGCCAATTTCGTTGCGGGATTTTATTCGTATTGTTACGAAGAAAGTGAAACCAAAGCCAATTCACTTTCCACGATCATCAATGAACTTTTAGAAAATGCTTCTAAATTCTCGAAAGCAAGAGAAGGTAGAATCAATGTAGAATTAAAACAATATGGAAATCTTTTAAGAATTGATGTTTTAAATGTGGCGTCAAAAACCTTAAGAGATAGTTTTGAGCTTTTTGTGAACAAACTCATATCAGAAAACGTGGAGGAGATGTATTTTTCTACACTCGAAACCAAAGAAGATGGAGATACCAAGTCTGGACTTGGTCTTCTCATGATGTTAAAAGACTATCCTGTTCGTTTTGGTTATAGTTTCACTGAGATCGATGCCGATACTCATGAAATCACGGTAAGAGCAATTATCAACGTAGAAGAGATATAATAGGCGAAGCTTCATGGAAATCAAAGACTTAGATTACAATATTCAATACGACGAAGCCACTAAGACTGTCAAATTCACTGGATCCATCCGCTTGCAGAACTTACCCGCTTATGAACCAATCAAATTATTTTTAAGAGATGTTGCCAAACAATGCCAAGGGGCACTACTCACGATGGACTTTCGTGAACTCCAATTTGTGAACAGTTCGGGGATCACAACCCTTTCCATGTTCATTATTGATTCTAGAAAAAGTGCTACTTACCAAATCAAAATCCAAGGATCACTCAACGTTTCTTGGCAGTCAAAATCTCTTTCTAACTTCAAAAAACTTTGGGACCAAGTGGTTTTGGAAATTTCCTAAACCACAAACGTTTCACCTTTTACCTCGAACTTCCGCCCATCTCGTACAACCTTCTAAATTCGAGCATGCGGCGGGACATTTCATTGAACCTCTGCGCTAAGATCACAAACAGATTCGTGAGTAATTTTACTGCTAACGTAGGACTTTGGATTTCCAATTTCTGAAATTCATTGGGAGTGAGGATGAGTAATTTTGCATGATCTCTGACGATGATATCAGCATTCCGATTGGACTTCGCGACAAAACCAAGTTCCCCAAAGATCTCTCCTTGGTTTAAGATCGAGATAGTTGACCTGACTCCATCTTCTCGGTTTACCACAACTTCTACACTTCCATCCAATACACAAAACAAACCTTGGCTTTCTTGGTTTTGGTGGAACACAACATCACCATCTTCATAGTCTATGAGATCGAGCATAGAGAGTAGTTTTTTCGATTCTTCCTCCGTAAACCCTCGTAAAAACGAAAGAAACTGGCTCGGTGGAAGCATCATATCATGTACGATATTTTGCCAAACCTCATCTCCTTCCATAGAAAAGAGAGGTCGAATGTCTTTGTATTCGGGGAACTTAGTCTCAAACAAATGAGCAAGTTCTGTTCCAGCAGGAAATCTCTTCGCCAAACGGAGAAAAGGTGAATGGATTTGTTTTAGATATTCATTGTCGTCTAACAAGAATACCATGGGAATCACAATTCCATATTCAGGGTGGTGGATGTTTTTTTTGTACATCCTATATCCAACTTGGTTGTACAATCGCACCAAATGTGGATTGGTATCTATAAAATCGATGACAATCCCATTTTCCCTAGCATGTTCATAAATCTTCATACATAACATACTCGCGGCTGCCGTGTGACGATATTCGCGTTTCACCATGAGTTTGGTCGACATAGAAACTTGGTCTGGGTAAAAGGGGCGGAAAAGATCCATTTCGTATAAGTCTTCACATTCCAAACTTCCATCCCTGCGGAAGTTGATACGAACGGTTCCAATGATCTCTCCCTCTTCCGTTTCTGCGAGGAAAAGGTGGCCCGTTTCATCAAACGGTTCTTTGATCATTTTCGTGGTATGGTCGGCGTATTCCTGGACCCTGTTCATTTCTTGAACATATATATCGTAGCGGAGGTGGTAAATTTTATTACGATCTTCTTCCGTTGTTGCCAAATGGACTTTGATATGACTCATACGCGCCGTCCTCCTTAAAAATTTGAAAAATCATTTGCAATTTATGCAAAATGTATGACGTTATCAGTTAATTTTCCGCATTCTCTAGAACGAAATATAAAGAAAGAAACCTTTACTCTATGCCGCAATCCTCTTCCAACGAAAATCGCTTCGTCCTCTCGGACTACTACAAGAAACAACTTAAAGAGATTGCCTTCCAGGGGGAATTTAGGGCCGAAACCTTCGCCACAAAATTCCGATTTTTTTTCCTGGGGTTTTTGGTTATCTTTGCCACTCTCGGACTCCTATCGGGTCGTCCTCCTGTAGAGTTTTATTACCAAATCTCTGCCATCTTAGTTTTACTCTGTTACAACTTCGTAGTTTTATATTCATTAAAGAAGTCGGGTAAATATCTCAATATATTTAAATTCTCTTCTTCTTTTTTAGAGATCACCCTCCTTACATTTGTTACAGGGTATACGGCTTACTCCCAAAAAAACCCAAGTCTTGTGTATGCAGCACCGATGATTTATGTCTTCTTCATCCTCATCGCTCTTGCATCCATACGTAATAATACTAAGACTATCATTTTTGCAGTGGTTGTACTCATCGTTGAGTATGCATCACTCACCATTTATTTTTATCCTGAGATGACAGACCTCAATGCAAAACTCATTGAGTTGTCACAGTATCTCAAACCAAACTTCTTAGAAGAAAATAGTTCCTTCTTTCTTGTCAGTGCTGTGCCGATGGGAATTTTTCTCATCTTACTTTATATGATCGTAACAGGTGGTTTGATTTTATATGCCATCCTCAATACCTCACGCACCACTCAAGAACAAGCTGACTTAATTTTTAATACAGAAAAACAAGCCATCCTCGAAGAGAACATGCGCCTCGGTATGGAATTAGACGTAGCAAGGCAAATCCAAGCCATGGTACTTCCCCGCAATGAGGAATTAAAACAAATTGGTGAGTTAGAAATTTCAGCTCGGATGGACTCTGCAAACGAAGTGGGGGGAGACTATTATGATGTGGTCCACCATGAAGACGGAACAGTTTACATTGGTATCGGAGACGTAACAGACCACGGTCTTGCTTCTGGTGTTGTGATGCTCATGACACAGTCAGCATTTATCACAACATTACGATCCAAAGTCATTTCCTTACGGGAATCACTCCGTTCCATCAACTCCATTTTGTTTTCGAACATCCACATGAGGATGAATGACATCCGAAACCTAACACTCTCCCTGTTTTCCTACAAAAATGGAGTGTTTACAACAGCTGGACAACACGAAACCATTATGGTTTACCGCCATGCTACGAAAAAAACAGAAATCATCGATACAGTCGATAATGGAATGTTAGTTGGTCTCACAGAATCCATTGATGAATTCATTCATGAAAAGCCCATTCCTTTACAACCAAAGGATATCATCTTACTTTACACAGATGGAGCAACAGAGGCAGAAAATCCAAAACGGGAGCAGTTCGGATCCCATCGATTGATTGAATCCTTGGAAAAACATGCGGACCTTCCATCAACTGATGAAATTTTAGCAGCGATCTTCCAAGACATCTATGTATTCATTGATGGAATGGATGTGTACGATGACATCACTATCATGATCATGAGGAAACGAGGCTAGGACATTATGGACAATGAAAAAGTTTTGGAAGAGGAACGAGCCAAATATGCAGAGTTGGAAGTTCTCTACCAAAACATCATTGATCATTCTACAGAAATCGAAAACGAACTCTTAGAAAATAACAAAAAGATCCAAATGTATTTGGATCGTATGCGACGTTACCTCTCCCCTCAATTGTATGAGATGATCACAGGGGCAGAAGTGGAAACATCGATTTCCCACCAAAGGCGAAAACTCACCATCTTCTTCTCTGACATTGTTGGTTTTACTACGATCACAGATTCAATTGAACCAGAAATCCTATCCGATTGCCTCAACCAATACTTAGATGTAATGTCAAGCATCGCCATTAAATATGGTGGGACCATCGACAAATTCATTGGTGATGCCATTATGATTTTTTTCGGGGCGCCAACATTCGAAAACGACAAAGCACATGCATTAAACTGTGTCAAAATGGCAATTGAAATGCGTGATAGTTTGCCTGCGTTAGACGAGTATTGGAGAAAATCAGGTATCAACCACAACCTAACTTGTAGAATCGGAATCAATACAGGTTATGTGACGGTTGGTAATTTTGGAACCAACGAACGAATGGATTACACCATCATTGGTGGTCCAGTGAATGTTGCCTCTCGTTTGGAACATGCTTCCGATGCAGGAGAAATTTTGATTTCAAATGCAACCAAATCCTTGATAGACGAATACATTGATACCATTCCCAAGGGAGAAATTGTTGTAAAGGGTGTACACACTCCCATTGAAACGTTTCAGGTGATTGGACTCAAAGATGAAAAAGATAAAAAAGACAATCCATTCTTAAAATTTGATGGGAAAGGTTTTCTTCTCAAACCTTTACACTTTGACAAACTCAGCACAAACCCCGAAGAACGCCGATTAATGCAAAATGCATTAGAAAAAGCGCTTGCGGCATTAAAGTAATTCCGCTACATTCCTTAGTTGAACTACGAATATGCGAAAATATGGCAATCTAACTCACACTGCTTTTTCGGAAAAAGAACCAGAGTCCATCATTGAAATCCATTTAAAACCTTTGGATTTGATGCGTTACTGGCGACGTATTGGAATTCTCTCCGATTTTATCGGTTATTTCTATGGGTTTTCGTTTTTACCCAATGTACCAACTGATTCGATGGACATGAAAAATTCGGAGATTGTCAATTCGATCTCCACTGTGTTTAACGAACTTTTGGAAAACGCAGCTAAGTATTCGTATGATAAAAAAGCAGATATTGAAATTTCTCTAATCCATCGGGGAAAATCTTTTGAGATGTTAGTCCGAAACAAAACAAATGAATCAAATGTGTCTGCATATGAATCAAGTTTAAAAGAAATTTTCTCTGCAAAAGACTTAGAAAAATTGTACTTCCAAAAGATAGAATCCAATGACCCTGATTCCAGTCGTTCGGGAATTGGTCTCATTATGGTATTAAAAGATTATCCAGTGGAAATGGAAGTGACTTTGGAAACAGAAGGTAATTTCACTATCATCACAAGCAGAATTGTTTACTTTACAGACGTGTCCCTTCAATCATAATTTCCAAAATCTGTAAAACTTCCTTTTGAAAGGATTTTTTTTCTTCCAGAGAAGATTGGATCGATTTCCATTTTCGTTCATTGAGTACGGCAAATCCATGGACACCACTCCAAAAACTCATCATGAGTGTTGCAGTTGGTACTGATTTTTTTAAGACCAATTGGTTTTGTCCATATTCAACAATCCGAAACATACCCATGTATGCTTCATCTCCACATTCTCTTAAATCATTGGACAATGGATCACCAGAAACATAAATTTCACCACCAAACATAAGTTCTGTTCTACGTGGATTATTGAGTAATAAGTAAATGTATTCTTCTCCGGCTTTACGGACTTTCATTAATGGATCTTCCGAACTGTCCCAAGCGCGTTTCATCGCATCTGCCAGTTCCCGAAATCCTTCAGCAACTAATGCTTGGAGTAGGTCCATTTTTTTGGGAAAATGCCTGTAGGGGGCCGTATGACTCACGCCTAAGTCGGAAGCGATGTCCCGAAGACTCAGGGACGAAACACCTGTTTTTTCCAATACCTTACGTGAGTGTTCCAATACTTCTTCTCGTAAATTCCCGTGGTGGTACCCTGCTGATTGATTACCAGATGGTTTTGGTGTGGTAGTTTTCGTTTTTTTGGGTGTTGTTTGTTTTTTCAATGGTTTCATAAAATGTTTACAATGTATACTTTTTATGTTGACAGAGCCTACATCTTGGTTTACACTGTCTACATTATGGAATACACCAACATCAAAAGACAACCACTTTTTTGGAATGGAATCTCAATGGTAGTGCTCACGATAACCATGATTCCCCTGCTTTTATTAGATACAAGAACCCTTTTGGGGGTGAATCTTTGGATCAAACCAATCAAGTTCACATTATCCCTTGGGATTTATTCGTTTTCAACCCTTTGGATTTTGGAACGATTTTTGGCAGACTGGAAGTACAATCGAATCACTCAAATCGCACTCACCATCACCTCTGCCATTGAAATTATCCTTATCACAGCCCAAGCAGCCAGAGGAGAAAGTAGTCATTTTAATGTTTCCAATCCTTGGAACCAAATTGTGTTTTCTGTTATGGGAACCAGTATTTCCATATTTTGGCTATTCCACTTAGGAATGATCCTACCCATCTTCAAACAAAAACAGATTCCAAAAGCTGTGAAAGAAAGTCTACTTTGGGGGCTTTTCATTGCTGGTTTTGGAATGATCATTGGATTTTTTATGACAACTCCACGCCCCGAACAATTGGAACTGATGAAACAGGGTATTTTCCAAACCAGTGGATCACATAACTTTGGGAAGGGGGAAGTAGGACAAGGCCTCTATTTTTTTGGATGGAGTACGGTAATTGGTGACATGCGAGTACCTCATTTTTTTGGAATGCATGTGATGCAGGTATTCTTTGTATTGGCCGCCTATCTTTTGCCACTTGCAGAAAAAAAAGAACATGGGATGATCATTCGCTTGATTGGAGTATTTTTACTTTTGATGAATGGACTTATGGTTGTACAAACTCTCATGGGATATTCAATTTTTAGTTTCCATCGTTTTTTTACAGGTAGTTATGGACTGATTGTTTTGGTTTTGACTACACTCTTCATCCGACTATTTTCCTCTCCAAAATTTTCTATCACAAAGGTAACCACATGAACCCATCTCTAATCTTTACGATTGCCAATTCCATTGCACTTCTATCGTGGATTGTGTTAATACTAACTCCAAATCAAAGTAAGGTGATCCCCTCTCTGCGTTTTCTGATTTCTGGGTTATTTCTGGGAGGGCTTTACATTTTTGCCCTGTCATTTGGTTTTGGAAAAACAGAAGGGAATTTTTCAAGTTTGGAATCAGTGCGTTCTTTATTTGCAAACGATGAATTTCTGTTAGCTGGATGGGTGCATTATTTGTCGTTTGATTTATTTATGGGAACCTGGGAAGCAGAAGATGGAAAATCCATTGGTATCCATCGATTGTACCTAGTTCCCATCCATTTCCTTACATTCTATTTTGGTCCAGTGGGGTTTGTATTGTATTTACTAGTAAAGGTGATTAAAACAAAACGTCTTAGTTTTTAACCACCATACACATCAAGGAGAGAAAGAACCCTTTGGTATCGGCTCTTTTTCTCTTCGTCTGATTCCAACTCTGCAATTTCTAAATTTTCAAAAGCTAAATCACGTCCCGTTTTTTCCTCTAAGGTTTTCCCGTTTGCCTTCGCTCCCGATTCGAGTAATAAAGCAAGGACAGAAGAATTACCAAATTTACATGCTTCGTGTAGTGCCGTACTTCCAATTTGATCTGTAATATGAATGTCAACACCTGCTTGGATGAGTCGTTTTGCCAAGCTAGGTTCTCCAAACACAGAACACCAATGGAGAGGTGACATACCATTTACCGATTGTAAGTTTACCTGCGCACCACGTTTGATGAGTTCATCCATTAAAGCAGTTTTTTCTTGCAAACGAAGTTTGTTGTCTTGGCATAATTTGAAGATAGCAGATTCTCCGTTAGCATCTAAAATATTGGGGTTTGCACCTCTTTCCAATAAACGCATACAAGACTTGAATTTAGAGCGTACAAATGCTTCTTGTAATAAAGTAAAACCGAGAGGATTACGAATGGAATCTTTGATGATGTAATCTAAGGATCCGACAGTTCTTACAAAAGAATCTAATAAATAAACATCATCTTCATCTAACCAATCCAAGGTTTTGTCTTCATTTTTAGTTTCTAACTGATTTCCTAAGTTTTGGTGGTATTCCTCGGGAAATTTTGATTTGAGAATCGGGATGAAGATTGGTTCTGATTCTGAATGGCAAACAACATCATGAATGATGTGCCAATGGTTTGCATTTGGTTTTAATTGATTGGAGATTAAAAAGATAAATGTTTCATTCAGTTTTCTCTGAGTGAGTTGGAATTTTGCTTGGATGTTTGCTTCTTTGAAATGCACTTCTGAAACTGTTGTTTGGTTTTCGGGCCAATGATACATCACAAGTGTAAATAATTCATTTTTTTCATTCTCTGTTAATGATGGGTAATGTTTTTGTAATAATAAAATATTACCAGACAATGCGTAAATTTTTGATGATAAATAACTTGTGATAAAATCTGGAAGTTCTTTATTTGCGACACCATATTCATCAAACTCTATTTTATAAATATGGGTAGCTGTAAAACTACCGTGTAAAAACGTATTCCACTCATCAGAAATTGCTAAATACAATTTTCCATTCACAAGTGCATGATCATAATCTTCTACAGTTAAGGAAAGTCTAACGGGAGAAGTGTTTACATTATGATTGATGATGATACTGAGAGTTTTGGAAGGAGTTGTTGTTGTGATGTCATAATCAAAATTTTTTAATCGAACAATTTCGGGAAGTCCAGAAATAGAAATCCGAACATCATCATCATTCCCCTCTTCGTCTTTCAAAAAAACTAATTCTTCATTTGACCATTCCGAGACAAAGTTTGTCGTATACCTTCCAAAAATTTGTCCTTGAAGAGTATGGTTGGGAATTTGACCTATAAAATTGAGATCAAATAACACGAGTGAGTCGGATCTTTCTCCCGTGAGGTTCTTTCGGAAATCAAAATGGTTCCAAATGGAACATTTTTTACATCGGTATTTTCCTTTTTTGCCTTCCAGTTTGGATGAGGAAATGGAATGACCACTGAGACAATTGGAGCAGGATAAAATCGTTTTCATATTTCGCTTGTTCCGATAAAGAATCTAAGAGACTTTACCATGATCAATCGAAAATTAGAACCTTTAAAACATTCAGGTAGGGATTCATGGGACAAAATCAATATTTAATCATAGGTGGTTCGGGGGAAGCTGGACAAAGTGCCATCCAAGCCATCCGTTCCTCAGATCCGAATGCCTTTATCATTACATCCACAACAACAAATGAACCTGTGTCGAATGCAAATCTGACCTTATTTGGAAAACGAGCAGAACCTGGGCTTACAAATTCCATCTTAGATGATTTCGAAAAACATGGTAGGTCCAAACAAATTAAGGCTCTCATTTACACGCCGGCACTCGGTGAGGTTGGTTTTCCCATTGAAGAAAGTACAAACGAACAAATCAACAATACCTTGGGAATTTGTTTGGATCCAATGGTGAGTTTGGAAAAGGAGTTTGAACCGGAACTAACAGTCGCCTATTCAGCGTTTTATTGGCTAAGCCATACGTTGGCATTTTATGGATCCATGGGAATTGCAAAGTACAAGGCTGATCTTTGGGCATTTGAGAATCCAACAAAACGACGTATCGTGCGAGCAGGGACATTTTTTTCGAAAAGTGTAAGAGGAATTTCGATCGTATTACAAAGGACGATGAAAAAAACAAACCACCCTGACCTTTTACAACTTAAAAACAAATTTGAATCATCTAACGAGAAGTTTATGGACTTTTTCCTATCGTATGCTTGGGAACACGAAAAAGAATCTTTTCAAAAGCAATTTGGCACACCCTACAGACCAACTGTAAGAGAAGACCTCACACGTGGTCTCAAAAAAGCACTAGAAACCAAATCACCGATTGTCACCGTCCTTGGTGATTGGACCTGGGAAGAAACAGAGATGCCAAAATTGCCAAGTTGGTTCCAACAATTTTAGTTGCCAAATTTTGATCAAAGGGGAATGGTAGACCGTTCGGTATACGGAGTGTCATATGTTACGACTCGTCTTTCGGAAAAAAGGGATCCTTGAATGGGAAGAAGTAGAAACTCCTACCATTAACGGTGAAAACCAAGCACTTGTGGAACCCATCGCAATTGCTCGTTGTGATTTGGATTTACCCATCGTACGAGGAGAAACATTATTCCGCGCACCATTCCCCGTAGGACACGAGTTTGTTGGACGTATCAAATCTTTATCGGACGAACTTTATGGACAGTTCCAAATTGGATCAGTGGTTGCGATTCCTTTTCAAATCTCTTGTGGGACATGTCCATCGTGTTTATCAATTCATACGAATTCTTGTGAATCAGTGCCTTATACTTCAGCTTATGGAATGCCACCTGGTGCTCACAATGTAGGTGGTGCAATATCAGAACTCATCAAGGTTCCTTACGCAAAACAAATGTTACTTCCTATGGATCCTAAAATTAATCCGGTTGGCATTGCGAGTCTCAGTGATAATATTGCCGAAGTTTGGAAGTTGGCAGGTCGATTTTTAGAACGAAAAAAAGATCCTAAAACACTCGTCGTGGGTGGAAACGCAGGTAGTATTGGACTTTACACAGCTCTTTACCTCCACCAAACAAAAAAAGCGGAAGTGCTCTATGTGGACACTGACCGCAGTAGAATCGAACTTGCTACATCACTTGGAATCCCAGTGACCCATGTAACAACATTCCCAAAACCAAGTGAGAAGTATGATTTGGTTTGTGATGCTTCTGCCACAAAAGAAGGTTGGGAATTTGCCACTCGTTCCATGGGAAAAAATGCCATCCTCAGTTCGGCATCAATTTTTTGGACCAATCGATTTGAAATTCCCTATTTGGAGATGTACAACCAAGGTGCGGAAATCCATATCGGAAGAGTGGAATCACTCGATTCCATGAAAGCACTTTACCCCGAAATCCAAAATGGAATGTTTACACCTGAAAAAATTGTCACAAAAACTGTTTCCTTTGCAGAAGCGAAAGAAGCATGGTTAGAAGAATCTATCAAGCTGGTGGTAACTCGTTGAAATTGGAATTTGGACTAAAATTCAATTTAGATTTGCGATGCGGAATTTGTTTCCTTATCCCTTTTCTTTTAGTTTCACCAATTTTTTCCGAATCCATACAAGAACGATTCACACCACCTAACGGATACAGTCGACTTACTTACCCTAAAGAAAGTTTTTCTACTTACTTACAAAACTTTCCTTTAAAACCAAAAGGAAGCCCCGTGCTTTTGTACAATGGAAGTAAAAAACAAAACCAAGTCCATGAAGCTGTGTTAGATTTTCCATTACTGAAATCAGACCTCATCCAATGTGCAGATGCGGTCATGAAACTTCGTGCAGAGTATCTATATTCGCGAAAGGAATGGGGAAAAATCACATTTTCCATCAGCAATGGAATGTTAGTTCCCTTTTCTCGATTTGCGAAAGGGGATAGAGTGGTTGTGAAGGGAAATAAAACAACTTGGAAAGAAGGGATCGCAAAAAAAGGAACAAACCGCGAAGTATTCGAAACTTATTTACAATTTATTTATAGTTATGCGGGAACCATCTCACTCAAATCAGAACTTAAGAAAAAACAACTACAAGATTTGGAACCAGGGGATGTATGGATCCAAGCAGGTTCCCCCGGGCATGTTGTGATGGTTGTAGACAAAGCCCAATCAAAGGATGGTAACACCTTATTTCTGTTAGCACAAAGTTATATGCCTTCCCAAGAAATGCATATCTTGAAAAATGATACAACCTACTCTCCTTGGTTTACCTTACCACAAGGAGAATTTTTTCCAACACCTGAATGGGAGTTTATGACGAACGCTTTTTACGGTTTTCGTAAATAATCTGAATCCATTTCCAGTTTTAGATTTCAGTTTTCACTTTGCAATTCCTATGGAATTATCATATTGTCTTTCAGATGGCTCTCTTACAAAACATCGCAATTTACTGTGGATCCTCTTCTGGACTTGACCCTTCCTATCACAAGGAAGCTTTTCATTTAGGTGAAATTCTTGCACAACATAAAATGGGAATTGTGTATGGTGGTGCGAGTGTGGGACTTATGGGAGCTGTGGCAAACGGTTGTTTGGAGAACCATGGTAAAGTCATTGGTGTGATCCCAACGTTTCTGAAACAAAAGGAAATCGAACATATGGGTTTATCAGAACTCATCCAAGTGGAATCGATGCACGAAAGGAAACGAATCATGTTTGAACGTTCGGATGCCTTTCTTGTGTTACCCGGTGGTTTTGGAACCATGGAAGAGTTTTTTGAAGTCGTCACTTGGTCCCAACTGGGACTTCACAACAAACCCATTGTATTATTGAATTGGAATGGTTTTTATGACTCACTCGTCCAAATGTTCCATACGATGGTTGTCTCTGGCTTTTTAAAAAAGGAAAATATGGATCTCGTGATTGTCCTAAGGGAAACCAAGGACTTACTCACTCAATTACAAAACTATTCTCCGTCTAAAACAGAGAAATGGTTGTCGGAAGATACCATTTAATGAAGATTCATCGGGAAGGAAACCTTAGTTTATGTTCTTTTGGTCGCATTCAAAACAAACTCGAAAATTGCTTTTTGTCCTGATCGGGATTTCTGTTACGATCGGACTCATCCCTTCCCTTTTTGCCAATCCCGACCCTTCAGACGGAGACATATACTACATCGACACAGTGGGCCAAAATCGTCCAAGGCCACAACAAAGACCACACCCAGACCTACATGTTCCTTCGGTTCCCGTCAAACAAGATGTCACCGCATTTACCAATTGGTCTACCGATAAAACAGCATATCCTTATATACAAACAACCATAAACTTTGTGGAAGGCCATTTATCATTCAAAGCATTCTTATCTGATGGGACAGAAGTTTCATATTCGACAAGAGGGGAACATGTCCGTTACTCCAAATGTTACGGTGACCTTTGTATCATTGTATCTCAAAAAAATTTGTTAGGTGTGAGTAATTCAAGTACGGAATGGGAAAAGGGCCATATCTTTGGCGAAGAACGATACCAAGTAGCCATGGGTCATAAAGCGGCCCTTGTAGCCAGCGAACGGAAACTTTACGTATACAACAGTTATACGAACCATTGGGATACCATTAGCCTTGAACAAGAAAGCCTTCGTGCTTTTGCCAATCTCCATGACAAAGTGGCCATTATCACCACACGCCGAATCCTCGTGATGGATTTACCAACCGAGATGCAATTCGAACAAAATTTATTACTCCGAGGCATTTCACAATTTGAAATGAGAGATGGGTTTATCAATTTTTATTCAGGTGATAAACTTTGGATGTTTCGCCACCAAACAGAGGCATTCGAAGAAGTGGATTTAACGGACTGACATTGAAATAGAGTGTTTCCGATCGAAACTAACGAACCAAAAGGTTGTCCTAACACCTGAACTTAAATTTTCAATAATACTTTTATACAATTCAAATTCAATTGGGGGAAATCATTCATCCAGCTACCGATCAAATTGATGGAAAATTACATTTTTACTACTCTTCGCATCGTCCATACTCTGAGTCATCAATAACACTCGGATTCGAATCTAAAAAAAATGAATTCTAAATTCATCGATCATACTTTTAATTCCTGTTATAATAAAGCATAAACTCTTACTGGTTTTTCTTTACCTTTCACATGAGTTTCTCCTAGCAGTTCCACAGAGGAAGGCACCAAAGCAGAGGCAACCGATTCGGATAGAATTACATCTCGTCCGTATTCTTTTGTCAATTGTTCTAAGCGACTAGCCAAGTTTACAACATCTCCAATTACGGTGTATTCTTTCCGATCCCGAGATCCTACAGTTCCGGTGACAACTTCCCCACTATGGATTCCCATTCCAATTTTAATCGCAGGAATTTCTTTCTGATCCACCAAACCTTGAATACAGTTTCGAATTTCTTTTGCAGCATTCGCACAAGATTGGATGTCCGTTCCATTGGAAATAGGAGCTCCAAATACTGCCATAAAACCATCTCCAAGAAATTTATTTACAATTCCCCCATTTTTGTTGATGCATATAATTACATCTTGAAAAAGTCGATTTAAAAATTGGATTAAGTCTGTTGGTTTTTGAGTCTCTGCAAATTTTGTAAAATCACGTATATCAAAGAATAAAATACATACGTGTTTTTCTTCACCATTCCAATCATCTCTTTGGTGCAATAATGTATTCACTACCTCTGGAGATACATGTTGCCCAAACAAAACCCGGATTTGATTTTTTTCTGATTCTGCCGCCAAACTATTGATAAAACTATTTCGAATTTGTCTCGAAACAAAAGCCGATAAAAATCCACCGACTAAAAAAATATTCGCCTTACCAAAGTAAATCGGGAATGAATACAATAATGGATCCACTGCTCCTGGATTTGTATTTTGCAGAAAATAATAAACAATTCCTAAATATTCTGCCCAAGAAACAAATCCTATAAAAATAGCCAAGCCTATATCCAAACGTAACGTAGCTAAAATGATGAAGAAAAAATATGCAAGCTCTGGTGGAGAGTTGAGTGCTAAGATTGGTATTTCTAAATTGGTTCCCAGATATAACAAAAGTCCAGAGGGAATACTACTCTCTACTAGGGCACCTACATAACGAATCGATATAGGCGGAATTCTACCATCACGTATGTTGGAGTCCAAAATTCTTAAGAGTATATATGCATACAAGGTATTAAAAAGAAAATAAACTGGAGGAACCCATATTGGAAATGGCTGTACATTCTTACTCAATAAATCGTTTCGGATAAAGAGCACTTGGAAAAGTAAGGCTACGGCTCCTGAGAGGAAAAGCCAAAATAGCGCTTTGGCACGTTTGCGTTCTGATTTTAAGATTTCAAATAAAAGAACTCTACTAGATTCCATGCCCTCAATTTCGGACCTGAGGATAAGTTGGAAATAAAAAATTAATATAATTGTAACTGGTTTATAGTTAGGAAATTTTCATACCCAATTGAATCAGATCCATATTGAACTTCAAAATTTAGGGAAAATATGAATTAACGTTTTGTTAGTGAATAAAATAGTTTATTCATTTTAAACATTTGTTCTTTGCATTTTTGGAAAGTAGAGATGAAAACTTGTTTCTTTTCCTACTTGGCTTTCTACTTCAATTTTCCCACCTAAAGATTCGATTTGGTATTTTGTTAGAAAAAGACCCATACCCTTTCCTTCAATATTAGGATGAAACCTTGAATTCATTTTAAACATTTTACTCCTATATTTTTCCAAATCGATTCCAATTCCATTATCAGTGATCGAGAGAATGATAAAATCTTCGGATTCTTTCGTTTCGATTCGGATATAACCAATACTTTTCTGAGAGATATATTTGAATGCATTAGATAAAACATTATTAACGATACTTTCGAAATAAACTGGTATCGTATATAGGACTAAGTCGTTTGGAATGATTACGTCTACTTTTGTTTGATTCGATTTATCAGAAACATATAACAAAAGTTGATTTTGAATTTCTTTTTTTAGATGTATCTCTTTTTTTACGAATGAATGGGAATCTTTCTCAATTGTTAACAATTCATTTAAGTTATTCATCATGTGATCCAATTGTTGCGCAGAAGATTCGATCATTTGGACTAAAACTTGATCACCTGGATCATCTTTCAGTAAATTACATAAACTTAATATATTTGCAATTGGTGCTCGAAGGTTATGAGAAGTGATATAGGTATACTCTCTTAACCTTTCATTCTGCCTATTTGTGACTTGAACCAGTGTTTCCAGTTCTTTATTTTTTGCGACACGATCAGATATGTTACGATTGTAAATGACAACCCCATCGGTAGTTGGCAAAACGATGTGATGGAAATAACCGGGTGTGTAATATCCGTCTGGAATAGTATACTCTTGTTCTAGTGGTTTTTTTGTCAGAAAAACTTCTTTATACTGCTCAAAAAATCCATTTTCTAAATTGATAGGATATAATTCACAAATTCTTTTTCCAATCAGTTCTTCTTTTGGGACTCCCAAATTTATGGATCCTTTTTCATTCATTTCATTAAAAGTGAAATCGATGATTGTTCCATGATTGTCTTTCACTATTGATAAAAAATAAATTGATTCGAGAGAAGCTTCTAGTGATGCTTTGAATCGTTCGTTACTTTCTTTGAGCTTCGTTTCCACTTCCTTTTCAATCGTAATATTTTTTGATGCTCCAATCAATTTGGATAATTTGCCAAACTCGTCATATAATGGTTTGCTATAATCTCGAATCCAAACAACTTCACCAGATTTTGCCAAAACACGGTATTCCGAAACACCTACATGACCTTGAAGAATTTCAGCTACACGATTTTCAATCTTACCAATGTCATCTGGATGTATGATATTGATCCAACCTCCGATATTTCCAATATCCTCAACTGTATATCCTACGATTTTTGAAAGATTCCCTGAACTCCAATCAGCAATAATTTCACCATTAATGATTTTTGCAGTATAGATATAATCAGATGTAATCTCCGTGATTAATTTTAATTTTCCTAAGATGTCTTCTGAATCGCTGATATCTCTTGCTACTGCAACAAGTTCATTTATATTTCCATATTGATCACGGATAGGAGTTTTGACGGTATTAAAATAACGGACTAAACCATCTTTAGCTAAATGAGGTTCCTTTTCTATTTTAACTTGTTTGCCTTCTTGGAAAACAAAAGAATCGATTTTGTGATACTCTTCAATAAACTCTTGTTTGTTTTCTGGAATATCATACGTACCGATGAGATCTGATTTTTTGAGTCCAAGGTAATCTGCACAGGCCTTGTTCACATAGGTCATTTTGAACTTAGAATCTTTACAGAAGATTAAATCCGAGATGGAATCAAGGATCTGCGAATAATAATTTTCAGTTTCACGGATCGAATCGGTTATACTTTTGCGATTTGCACTTTCTAAAAAGCTAAAAATAATGTATTCAATCTCATTCGATAACGATCTCGAAATACTGAATTGGGCCACAACATTCAAAATTGATTTGTTTTTTTTTACTGCTTCCAGTTCTCCAAAATAAGAACCAGTTTTAGTAAGGGAAACAGTCACATTGTTTTCATGATCAGAAGGTATCCAAAACTCATTTGCAAATCTTCCTACGACTTCATCTTTAGATGTATAACCTAAAAAATCTAGAAACGCATTGTTGACAAAAATGATTTTACCAAGTGGTTCTGAAATGGCAATGGCACTGATCGATTCGTCCACAGCTTTTTCAATGATTGATTTTATATCCATCTCTAAGTCCTTTTGTGAACATCGCCACTTAAAAAAGTATATCAATTCGACTAAAAAGACAGCCAATGTTTGGTCTTTGAAAATCCGTGTCTTTGTTTAGAAAAAAATACTTGGGTTATTTGATTCACTCAATAAATTCGATGAAAAACATTGAAATGTCAAATCCAAATGAAAACTAAAATGTGAAATTTAATAATTTATTTCCTGTTTCCTTTAGTCTATTTTGAATCGTGAATTTATTAGGAATCAATCAATGCAAACAATTCCCAAAAATGAAATCCCTCGTTTACTCCAATTAGCAGAATTAAATTTAGATTATGTTTCATTAAAAGAGGAATTCAATGGACTCGCGGAATTAGCAGCAAGGATCACAGGAACACCCATATCACATATCAATCTGATTGATGCATTTCACCAGTGGACCATTGGTGATTTTGGCTTTCCTTCGACTCTGACTCCAAGGGAAGAAACAGTTTGCCAATTTACTATCTTAAACAATGCACATTTCGAAGTGAAAGATTTAAAATCGGATCAAAGGTTCAAAGAGAAAGGCTTTGTCACCCAAAGTCCATATTTTAGATACTATTACGGAATACCAATTCAGATAAAGGGATCAAATGTAGGTTCCATCTGTGTGATCGATACAGAGAATAATTCAATTTCCTCAGACAAAATCAAACTTTTAGAAATCATTGCTAAAGAGGTGACGGAGCGTATCAAACTCAAAAACACCATTTATCAACTAACTGAAAAAAATTTCAAATTATCTAAAAATTTTAAAATATTAGCACATGATGTTCGAGGCCCCATCGGAGGTATTTCGGGATTAGCTGATATCATCCTTCAAGAAGAAGAGAATTTAGACATGACAGAATATTTTTCTAACATGAAATTGATGAAGGAAAGTAGTGATTCCGTATTGAATTTGGTAAATGATCTTATAAGTGAATTTACGGATGAAGGTAAGCTTAACAATGATATCACGATAAAAGAATTTGCCGAACAATTGTTTAGTTTATTTCATGCACAGGCGCAAACGAAACAAGTAACCATCAAAGTAAACATAAATCCCAATATATGTACAAGGAAAATTCCAAAAAATAAATACCTTCAAATGATTGGAAACTTAGTTTCGAATTCAATTAAGTTTTCACCGAAACATAGTGAAATCCAGATTGATTTTGAAATCGGAAACATAGAAAACCAAACAATCATGATACGAATTAAAGATTCTGGAATCGGAATGACAACAGAACAAATTAACGAAGTATTTTCAGACAAAATAAATTCTACCTTGGGCACATCGGGTGAAGTAGGTAATGGATTTGGAATCCATTTTGTGAAATTACTTGTTGATGAATTAAAGGGATCTTTTTCCGTCATATCGGAAATAGGAAAGGGATGTGAATGGATTATCAAACTTCCCATCGTACATTTTTAAACAATTTAGGGAAAAGGGGTGCTTTGCAGAGATACAATTTTGTCTACATTACAATGGACTTTGTTTAGCTAACGATTTTGATTCCATTGGGCGCCTCACATTCGTTAGCTAATTTAGATTTGATTGTGTAGGTGACCGCGCTTTTCGCTCCAATCTTTCCAATCAGAATGAATGCGAAGATGCATTGCATAAGGAAAGGATTTCCGCTGCAATCGCTGGCGCAGGGAAAATTTGTTACGGAGTGTAAACTGAAAGACAAAAGATTTTTTTTTGTTTGAAAGTATAGAAGGAAACTTGCACGTTTCAATCCGCGTATTGAGGAATCATACCTTGATGATATTCTTACTCTCTCGAATGCTCTACAAAAATCAGTTTGGAAGTATCAAAACCAAGAGAGGATGCCTTAGCCAAAAGGTCGTTGGTGATTTTTTTCGAAACCTTTGGAGTCCTTGCCATGATCCAGAGATAAGACCTGTCAGGACCACAGACAAGGGCATAACTGTAATTGATTTTATCAAGTTCAACAATATTGTAGGTCCCGTAAAACGGCCCAAAGAAGGAAACTTTTAGTAATCCCCTATCAGGTGTATCCTGAAAGAAAGCTTTTCCCTCAATCTCTTTCCATTCCTGTTTTAGCTTGTCATACCCACGGTTAATGACTTTTAATCCACCATCGTCGCGTTTTGTATATGCAGCGGTGACATCCACAAGCCCCCTTTCGAAAGAGTGGTCAAACCTTGCAACCTCGTACCACTTGCCAAGATACCTCTCAAGCTCAAAGCCCTTTACGGTATCAACACCTTCAGGGACAGTCAGACAACCAGTAAACAGTAAAGCGAATACCAGAAAAAACTTCTTCATATGATGACTCCGGTATATATATGACGAATCATTTTTAAATGCCTGACACGATTTACCAATTTCCTATCGTGAGTTTTGTGCCAACAGAGCCTGAGCTACCTTTGGGGTCTGGCGAATCGAATCTACCATAAGACTAGTGAAAGTCAAAAATGTTTAACAAATATTAAGTGTCTTCATGCACTAAATTATTGTATTTTATCAAAGGATATATATTTTTCCTTTAGCAATCTACTTCGAAATTTGGTGTTTTTATTGGCAAAATGACATACCGTATCCTTGTCCAACAATTCGCACTGTATTTCTAAGTTTACTTTTATTTTATTTTTATCTTTCATCACTGGTAACAAAAATGTGTCTTCGAATATATTTTGCTCAGGATATGTATACGCGCTTTCAAATAAGTAAGAGTATTTTGACCCATCCTTTTGAATGATTCTACCATATGCAAAATAAGTAATTCCCGAAGTATTGAATTCGTCGATCCATAATGGAGCACCTTTCAACGAATGTAAAAACAAAACGTGACTATCCTCCAGTAAATAAATTTTAAAACTAACTTTTCTATCCAGCTCGATTCCGTTATATTCATCAAATATATCATAAAAATACAATACATCATACTGCTTTGCATTTTTGTTCAAATCAACATACTGGCATTGGTTTTCTTTAATCCAAAAAGAGACATTGTCCTCGATATCAAAATACTTACTTTCATTTTTTAGATTTTGATTGATTCTCAAAAAATTCATTCCGCTCTCATTGATTGTCTGTGTAACATTCAAGGTAGTACCTTTAATTATTACTCCTTCTAATTGAAGACTGTTATTAAATTTTCTGATGTAGAAATTTGCATCATTCTCATTAATGATACAATTACGATTTTTGTCACAATTCGTGATTAAAAGAATTGAATAAATTGCAATCAAAATACTTTGAAAAAATCTCATGTCCCAACTCCGATAATAAATTTGATTCTATTTTCTTTTCTATAAATTAACTCTCGTTTGTCTAACTCAGGCATTACAAAATGGTAGAGTTGTATCTCTATAGGCTTTAAACATAGGAATTAGTTTCACCTGACCAAATCTGTTCGGTTCTAACAACTCTTCCCAGTCCAAACTTGGTATTTTCGTAAGCCTCTACTTAAATCATACCTTTTTCCAGAAATATTTTTTTAAAATCCAATCTGTGGTAAGGCACTTAGCTGACTTTCTTGAATTCTTCACTCACTTTTTCTGAAAGTAATATCTTGATTAGAGACTGATAGGGTACGTCATTTTTATTGGCTAGTGTTTTAAGTCTTTCAAGTAGTGACTCAGGTAATCGCAGAGAAATCATTTTAGTAGAAGGTTTAAGATTTGGAAATTTTACTTTTCCTGAATTTTCAAAATTAAAATAATCAGTAGCTTCATTTTTATCCCAAAACTCAATTTCTTCATCAATGGATTTAAATTTAGGAATTTTCTTTTTGATAGATTTCATAAATTTTTTTTCCTTTTTACTCATATCTCTAGTAGAAATAATTCTAATTTTATTATTTCGAATGGTGAATACAGCGAACAGTCTCCTTGAATCATTTGAAATTCCTAGGGCTGCAAATCTCGTTTCTTTTTCTGAATGATTTTCATCGTAAGCAATCAGGATCGGCTCATTAAAGAAAATTTCCTCAATCTCCCCGACCTTTACTTTATGCTTAAACCAATTTTTATGAATATTTCCCTGATCCCAATCAAAACCTTCTATAAACGAGAAGTCGAGAAGTTTCATGTATATGTCTAAAATATACATTCTTCAGAAAAGAATCAACTATTTTTGCCTCATTCCTATCTTTATTTCGAATCCTAAGTAAATGTAGCCGCATTCTGTGAATGGATCGGATCAAAAGGCAAAGTGCATTTCTAGGTGGTGAAAATGCTTGTTGATTCCAAATTCAGATCTAACGATTATTACTTATATTTTTTCTTCCATTGAAGGGAATATCAGAGGAGGTGCTTCCCGTTTTTGGATATTTCAATTTCAAATTTGGTTTTGATTTGATTCAGTTTCAAACCTCTGCTAGATCATGATCATTGATCTCTGGTTAAAAGGTTATTTTGAAAGGAAGGAAAAAAAGTCTATTTTGATAAATACATTCATTTATAAGCAAACGGCCGAAGGACTGATCGCTTTCGACAATTCCAACTGACCGTTTACCCATCTTTCTAAACTCTTATGTAAAGATAGACACTACCCAAGAAATTGCCTGACCGAAAATGTTTTCCGTTAAGAATTTTTTCAAATCAATTGGATTTCTGTTGAGTGTATCGTAATACCAAGCAGTGTATTCACTCACTTGCGGGATTGTAAATCCGTAACGAGAGTTAATCGCTTTAATCAACTCATTTGCAAATAGTGAGTGACCATACATGTTCGGGTGAACTCCGTCAAGACCAAACACACCTGGTTGGTTTGGAATTGGCCAGTTGGCACGTGCACTACCTGGAGACCATCCTGAAGCACTTTGAATGGGTCTTCCATTTTCTTTGATGTCATCAAAGACCACACGTAAGTCAGCAACTGCAAAACGCATTGTCGCTCCTTGAGCTTTGATTTCATTGTTCAACATGGTCAAAAAGTTAGAAATGGTTGTTATCTCATTTGCATCCAATACTTGGTTCGGATCAGAAACTGAATTTCTAAAAAATGCTTTGAGTCCTGAATAATTTGCTCTACCATTTGGATCTTTGTAACTTTCAAGAAAAGCAATTGCAGTTACGTTTGGAACTGTAAAGAGTATTCCACCTTGTAAACTTCCCATCGCAGCCATTCTTCGGAAAAATTCACGAATATCTCTTTTGAATCGTGTTTCGTCCAAACAATCGGTAGAAGTATGAAGTGCCGTACAAAGAACATGGTTAGCACCAGCAGAACCAAAAAGAAAGGTTGGTTTTACTTTTTCCATTACTTGCGCTTGTGTTCCTGCATCGCGTAATCCGAATCGGTGGAACTTATCTGGTTCTTGGCAATCAGCAACTGTCACCCAACGATATGTGTACCAATACCATTCTTTCCAGTACCATTCTTTCTCTTGTTTGGTGGCAGTGATGTCTTCACATTGACCAGAAGTTCTGAGTACCGTTGTGTATTCCGCACCAGTGATACCAGCATGAGTTGGCAATGATACGGTAGACTGATTTCCCCCAATGATACTTTCAGCGATACAAAAAACACCGCAGTCCCATTTAAGGACATCTTCTAAGTTTACAAATGGTCCTTTCAGAACATTGTAAGACACTGAGGAACCTGCTTGTTTTGATACGAGTACTGGGTAAGCCCAATCTTGTGTTTTTTTCTCAACGGTCACACCGAAGAATCCTTGGCTCAAGGAATCTCCAATCACACCAACCTTTTGGAACATCTGGCTTTGTGTTTGTGCAGACAAAGATCCTGCAAATACCAAAGCGAGCACCAAACCGAATGTTTTTTTTGTGTTCATATTTCCTCCGAATCGGAACATTTTTCACATAATCTGAACAATTGGGACATTTTGGTGTCTTTTTTGAACCAGTGTCAAATAATTTATTTCCGAACCAGTGAGAATTTTTGAACCAAGTTCATTCCCTCTTCGTTTTAGAAAAATTGATTCGTTCAGAATGGTTTGAATCAATCTCTTAAAGCAAAGTAAAGGTCCGTGATCGGAGTTTCTTTTGGTTCCCGTTTCAAATAAACTTCGAAGGGAGCATGATTTGCCAAACGTCTGTGAAATTTTGGAAAGAATTCGTTGATCACTGACTTATAAACTTCTGGCAGTTTTTCATAAGGCAGTCGAACCCGAATTTGAAGCCTCTCGCCACCATGTACAATTTGTATCCCTAACCCACTAGGACATTGTGTTCGAGAAAAAACAGGGATACCGATATCGAATCTGATTTTATCTGGATCTGTGATGTCTGGATCGTCTTGAGAAATTCCAATCCATTTTTGATCTTTGGAAAATTGTTTTTGTTGGGTGAACCATTGTTCAAAAGGTTTTAAAAAAGTTAAATCCTTTGGAAATCCAGGCATCTCTTCGTATGGTCCGATATGTCGTTTGTAAAGCAGATGGAATGACGAAATCTTTTTTATACTGATATCTTCTCTTCCAATCCCAAAAATTTTTAATGACTCTAAACCACCAAAGTTCCTTTGTTTTGTTTGGAATTTCTTTCTATAGGCAGCTGGAGTAATGCCCAAGGTCTTTCGGAATGCTTTTGTAAATGCTTCTTGACTGGTATAACCCGTTTCTAGAGCGATCTCTAAAATCGGATACGAGGTAGTTTTGATTTCAAAGGCAGCTTTTTCTAAACGTAATCGCCTAACATAGTCCTTAACATTTTCCGACTGAAATTGAGAAAACAATCGATGAAAATGCCAAGGAGAATAGGTAGAAAAAAATGCTAATTCATTTAGTGCAAATTCTTTGGAAAGATTAGATTCTAATTTTTCCCAGATCGGATATAAGAATGATTCTTTCTTGGAATACAATCCACAAAAGTTTAGCTTCTCATTTGTACGAAGTCAAGACCGATTCCATTTGGATCAATCATTGTAAAATGTAAATCACCCCATTCTTCTTTTGTCAGCGGAAGATCGATTGGCGCTCCAACATTCACCATTTGTTCATACAATGTCTTAATCTCTTCTGATTCTATGATGAGCCAAACTCCTTGACCTGTATAAGCTTTTTGAAAATAAGATTTCCTTACGGCTGTTTGGTTAGGCAACATAAATGCAATCTCTCTGTCTTCTTTTTCGGGATGTGACAAAAGAAGGAACCATTCAGATTCAAACTTAACTCGCCACCCAAGCCATTTTTGGAAGAACTCCTTCGATTCTATCAGTTTTTCGGTAATGATACCGATCTGAATGATCCCTTCTGATTTTATGATTGGATTCATACTCATCTCCTTACGAATCCAATCATAGGCGAGTTTGAAAAAGATTTTGGATCAAATTTGCGATTTTGTAAAATCGAATCAGTGCACCAACTAAGACATACATCCTGCTAGGTGCGAGAATGTATGCCATCCTATCTTTGTATTACTGAGTGAGTAGGTCTTGGAGTCCAAAGATTCCATCACAACTACCAGCGATGCGATTGGAAAGCTGAGCCCTTGGCAAAAATCCTTCTAAAGATTTCGCACTAGGTTCATTGATATGGATGAAACGAAAGGATGTCGCCTTTTTCTCTTTATCGATGAGACCGCAAAATGCGCCAGCTCCTCCGCCAGGGATTGTAAGAATCATTTCTCCAGCTTTTTTTGCCGTATAGGTTGTAATCGTATTTCCACTTCTTCTAGAAGTTTGGTAGATACCCTTGATTCGGTAGGTACCAGGACTTAATGTTTTTACATTGGATTGGTTTTGAAAAATACTTGTGTATTCATCGTTAGCATTGGGAATTACATTTCCTTTCTCATCCAATTTCTCAATATTAACTGCACTAAGATTCGAGTATGTAATCACTACCGGAATTTTTGATGACTCATCTAGAACCGCTTTGTATTTTTTTTGAGTTGGTGAATTTAAATCAACTTTGTGTTTTTCATCACGGATTAAATCTGCTTTAATATTGAGTGGAGTAAAACTTTCAAAAACACCTGATAGATAATCAATTCCAAATCCGATGGGTGCTCCAAGTAAAAACAAAAAGTTTCCCCAGATCCATTTATTTGTTCCCTTTTTTAATTCGATAACTTGCGGAGCATATCCAGTTTTTTCGATCCGTACTGTCTTTTTTTCTACAACATCTTTTTTGGGAAAACCAACATCTTTAATGATAAAGGATTCACCAATTTTTTCATCATCAAGAAAAATATGACTGTCTTCTGGTCCAATCACATTCAAATCTTGGTTTCCTTGCATAGCATACTTCATGTAAGTTGCACAATTTCCAGTCAAAAGCATGCAAAACAAACAAAATATAGAAAGAAGAATATTCAATTTAATTTTCATAGAACTAGTGTTAATGATCAGTTCAATTCTGACAAACAAATAAAATTGTCACCAAGGAAGAGACTGTTACATATGGTTCGACGAGCCCAGAACAAGTGATTAACAGTTGGTGGGTAGTTGTTAGGGGGTGGAAGTAGGTGATAGGTGGTAAAGAATTCTTATGGAGTGATAATTTTGTAGCGATTCACATGAGTTTTTAGTCATGAATGAATTTGAATTGCATTCGCATTTGATTTTTGATACCACCGAACTTTCCAATTGTCATCCCTACGGAATTCTTTGGAATTAGTTACTGATTCTTACTGGATTTCCAGAAATTCAATCATCTCGAATTCGAAAATTAGGAATGATCGTTGGTTCGGATTCTCACCAATGGAATAAAATGATTTGCAGATCCAAGGAAACTAAATTTAAGTTCCAACAGATCATCAAAATGAAACTCAGAACCAAGATGATTGCAATACAATGATAAATTTCCAATCCCTGAATGAAAAAAAAATTGTTCTTTTACTGATTGTTTTTTCCACTTTTTTTTCATTTTTAATTGGAATCTTCCAAATCCATAAAATTCATAAAAAAAATCTGATCGAATTAAATAGCGAAGTTGATCCAAAAACATTTTACGGATTTGATTTCCATTTTTACGGTGATGCCGGATTCAAATGGATCCAAATCCAAGATTTAAAATCTAAAAATTTTAAAGATATTACCTGCTCCTATCCAGGGAAAGAATTTGATCCTAATTTTGTTCAAACAAAAAAAACAGGTGTGATCACAATACAAAACGGATCCTGTTATTATCTATTTCCATACGCACTTTCTTATATTATGTATTTCCCAACCATTTTTGGGGGGCAAATTGGGATCATGGTTTTCCAACATATACTTGTTGGATTTATACTCTATTGGATGTTTCAAATTGGAAAAATTCTCAAGTTGGATTTTTGGAAAATTATACTTTCGCTTTTCCTGATTCGATTTGGAACTTCGTATGGAACCTCTGTTTTTGATTTAGAAGAGCATATACTGACAGGATTTTTATTCCTATTTGCTATTTATAGGTTATTATTAAAACCTAACAAACTTCAAATTTGGATGAGTGGTTTTTGTATTGGAATTCTGTTTTTATTCAGACCAGAAACATGTGTGAATGTATTGGTATATCCATTGGCTATTTACAATCTTTCAGTGGATCGTTTCAAAAATCCAATGAGCCAAGTGAAAATTGCAATCTTTGGTATTGTTTCGAGTATTCTTCCTATTTTGTTACTCAATCAAGTATTGGTACACCATCCACTTGGGATTAAAGCATTTGATCCAATTCACTATGTTTCGTTTGGAGAAAGAATTGTTGGTCTCATTCGAAATTTATTTTATTATTCTCCATTTTATTTTAACCCTCTGTTGTTTCAGATGCCAATTTTGGTATTTGCTTTGTTTCAGTTCCGATTCCATCAGTATCAAAAAGAAAGTTCTGAAATTAAATTTCTATATACATTCCTTTGGGCTCTTCCCATCTTAATACTTGTTTCACCAACATCGGCAACCTATTATTTAGGATTACGATTTGCCTATTTTTTATATCCAATTTTAGTGATTCTGACTTTCCATACGGTTCATCTGGATACGTTAAACAAAAAAATCGGATTCGGACTTCTTTATGGTTGGAGTATTTTCACCCTCATCCTGAGTTTCAATTTTTCCTTTTTAATCTATAAGGGTTATGATTTAAACTACACATTATTAAAACAAAATAAAACTGAAGTTGTTCTTGTACGTGATATGGGGGCTCTCATGAGTCTTTCTGATTTGTATCTATCAGGTAAAAATATTCTAACCTTTGAAGAAAAATCGTGGATCGAAATGAGCCAAGAAATTGAGAAACTCAACCCAGATACCGAAATCAGCATCATCCAAAGTCGGTATTCCGGTGCACCAATTCAACTGGGTCAAATTGCAAAAGCGTATAGCCTAAAATCAAAAATTGAAAATGCTAGTATTTCCGTTTACAAGTATTCTTCCATCAAACATTGAACATCCAATCCAAGAATAAAGTCTCCTTGGTGTTAATTCGATTCCCTTTCGTCTAACAAACAATGTTTTCGGAAAAACCAGTTTGGATCTGGAAGGGAAATCCTGAATTAGTTCTCTTACAACTGGTAGGCCTTCTCTTATTTTTTTACTTTGCCTTTCGGATCAGTGCTTACTTCACCCACAGGTATGAACTCGTCCAAATGCATCGTAAACGCCTCGATCGCCTAGCATTCCGAGCGGGGTGTAACCAAATGGAACGTTCCCTCCTGCAAACATTTTACAACCAATTGGACCGTCACCACCGAGTCCTCCTCGCTCACAACCATGCGAAAGAATACTTACGTGCCCACCTCTTACAATTTGTGTCACAACTTGGCAGGGAGGAAGAACTGACCTTTTTATCCCTCGTGGCTAAATTTTTGGGAACGGCCCGTGAAACATCACCAGTCTTTGGGGTGCGAGAGTTTGTTCTCGTCCATTGGGGAAAGGATTCCTACTTAGCACAAGTAGTCGATCCAGGCCTAAGCGAGGTCAGAATTAGGTTCAGTCCAACCAAACGAAACACGGGCACACCAATCCAAACCAAGATCACGGTGTTCAGAGAACCCAAAGGTTTCCAATCCATCCACGGCAGTGTGGAAATGGAGACAGGTTCCACCTTCTTTTTCCGCCCAAACCAAAGGTGAAAAACTTCTTGAATGAAAAACGGACCAATTCCGATTCTCGCTTGAAATATTCTTTCCACGAAAATTAATGTGACATAAGTCCATGAAGTGGAATCGCATCAATCAAAATGACGAATTGTTCTCCCTACTTTTCGTATTCCTGTTTTCCTTTACTTCCCTAATTTGGAACGGCAACTTCATGGTAAGAGGGATTGCCAGCTTTCAGGGTGTAGGCGACTTTTTTTCTGGGTCCTTTGATTCCTTCGGATCCCTCATCAAAAGTAGTTATAATAAACTCGAGTCCTTCGAACGGGTAAGAGAAGAGCGTGATTCTTGTTTGAACGTAATGGAAGAATACCGCCAACTCTCCAAAGACGTAGAACGCCTCAAAGCTGAAAATGCGATCCTCAGACAAGAGTTAAACTTTCCCCTCAGGTCCGAATATCCGTCGGTTCGTGCAGAAGTTCTCAGCGTTCGTTTGAATGCCATTTATCGTACCATCATCATCAACAAAGGGTCAGAATCTGGGATCAAACCTTATATGCCAGTCGTAGCACGTGCGTTAGACGAAAAAGGTAAATTCACCGAAGCCCTTGTTGGAAAAATCATTGCAGTTTCAAAAGGATCTGCGGTAATTCAACCCATCATCAATTCCAATTTTTCGATGGGAGTCTCAATCCCTGGAACCAATTTATGGGCTTCACTCAATGGAAACAGTGGTCGCGGAACAGATGTTTTGTTGGATTATATTGACTCAGGGATTGTGATTGATCCGAAAGCCATTGGCAATTTTCCCATGGGACCAAACCCTCCACCAACTTCGACAAACACTATGTTTACAGAAGGGTTTAGTAAAATTGGAAAAGCCGTATTTAGTTCCGGTGGATCGGGAGTTTTCCCTCCAGGCATTCCAGTGGGAACCATCATCGAAGAAGGACCAAGGAATGGTTCCTTTAAAACTGCCATCTTACGTCCGTTTGTTGAATTCGACAAATTATTACACGTGATTGTCTTAAAAAAATTGCCTGAAAAATGGCGAGAAGAGTGGCCTGCTGAAAAAACTATTCAAATTGAAGGGCCATACTTTGGTGAAATTGATTTCCCTAAAGAAAAAGATTATAATAAAAAAGAGAAAAAACAAGGAACACAAGGTTTTGGAAACCCAAGTACATTTGGTACACCAAACACAGGTCGTACGAATCAAAGCTCAAATCCTACGGCGCCTTCAGAACCTTCTCCTTCTCCCCAAAACACTGAGGGACCTAAGGAGGTGAATCCATGATTTTAGATAAATTATTTATCATCATAGGAATGTTACTCGCTCATTTTCTAAATGGCTCCAATGTATTCGAATTAGGTAATGCAATCCGTCCTGATTTTATGGTCATTTTTGTAGTGTTCTTTGCACTTAGAAAAGGACCTATGTATGGACTTTGGTTAGGATTTTTTGGAGGCCTTCTCACCGATACTGCACTTGGTGGTGAGATTGGCGGTGACAATATTGTGTATTACAAAATTGGCCTTCATTCTTTTTCCTATGCAATCATTGGTTACATCGTGGGAAAAGGTCTTAGAAGTTCTTATACAGAAAATTATATCTCCATCACAATTTATGTTTTGGGACTTACCTTTGTATCAAGACTGATCACTTACTTACTTTTCTTAATGTTCTTTCACTCAAACCATAGTTATTCCTTTTTATATGTTTCACTTTATAATGCGTTTTTAGGGCCTGCATTATTCTTTTTATTCTCATGGGCATATCGATTGGATGGAGATGAGGTGCGGCAATGAGCCAGTCGGCATCTGAGTTTCGTTTAGAAGCAAGTTTTCGTAAACGATTGTACTTTTTTACAGGGATGATTGTATTTACGTTAACTGCGTATATTTTACAATTATTTAACTTACAGATTGTACAAGGGAGTGAAAACTCTCTCAAAGCCGAACGGTTTGTCCGTCGAAGTGAATCGATTCCTGCAGATCGTGGAAATATTTTTGATCGAAACTTTTTAACACCAGAAACAAGCCAACCTCTTGTATCTAATTCCGCATCTCTTGATGTGATTTTGAATACTAGTTTACTCAAAAACGATGCCAAAAAAGTTAAAGAGTTCATTTACAAATTTTGTGAGGCTCTTTCGATTCCGATCGTTTATTACGAAAAAGAATTACAAGAATCACGTTTGATTAAAAAAATCCGATCCAGAGAACCATTTGTTTTACTCGAAGGAATCTCCAGGGAACAACAAGAAAGAATTTTAGTTTTAGACAATATCAATCGGTATGTGTATCTTGTTTCTTCGCCTGCACGTGTTTACCACATGGGACCTGCCCTTTCGCATGTGACAGGTTATGTGGGAAAACCAACCACAAGTGACTTACAAGAAAAAGAAATCAAAACTTACCAATTGATTGGAAAAGGTGGGATCGAATCCCTTTACGACACAACACTTCGTGGCCAAGACGGATTTCGCATCCAAAAACGAAACACAGAAGGAAATATCGAAGAAGAACGTGTCATCGAACATTCAGTTCCAGGTAATAATTTAATCCTCACAATTGATAGGGATATGCAAATTGCTGCTTACAAAGCACTAAAGGGTGTTAGGGGAACAGTCCTAGCAATCAAAGCGACTACTGGCGAAGTTTTGGCTATGGCTTCCAATCCTTCCTATGATCCCAATATTTTGTCTGGTAAAAATAAACTCGAACGTTCCAATCACTTCACTCGTGTTACAAACAATGGTGGGTTTCTAAATTTAGCCATCCAGTCCAGGTTCCCACCAGCTTCCACATTCAAAACCTTGGTGGGACTTGCTGCCATGGAAAGTGAACATAAAATCAATTTTGATCCCAAACAAACCTTTTCTTGCCCAGCAAGTTTTACCTTAAAGTCAACCTTTAAAGGGGTTCCAGACCAAGTGTTTTATAACTGGGACAAAAAAAACCATGGGGAACTCAATTTAGCACAAGCACTTGAAAAATCAAATTCAGTGTATTTTTACCAACTTGGTTATAAATTAGGTGCTGAGCCAATTCTCGCCTACTCTCGGTTATTTGGTTTGGATAAAAAAACAGGAATTGATTTACCTGGAGAGGCTACAGGTTTTATCCCAAGTTCCGATTGGAAAAAAAGAACTTACGGTAACAAATGGTTTGATGGGGATACTGTCAACTTATCGATCGGACAAGGTTTTATATCAGTCACACCCATTGAGATGGCTTTGTTTTATATGGCAGTGGTGAATAATGGGAAAATATACAAACCGTACGTTGTGTCCGAAATTAGAAGCCCACTTGACAACTCTCTCATCCAAAAAACAGAACCAACTATCTTGCGTGATATTCCACTCAAAAAATCCACTGTGGAAGCATTAAAAGAAGGATTGTATTTGGTTGGGTATTCTGGAACTGCATCTGGTGTTCTCAATTCACCAACGTTACCAGAAATTGCAGGTAAAACGGGAACGGCACAAACAAGACGCAGAGGAGCATCATCCTCAAACCATGCTTGGTTCATTGGGTATGCACCTGTGAATGCACCTGTCGAAAAACAGATCTTAGTTGCAGCGTTCGTTGAATATGGAGTTGGTGGTGCAGCATCTGCTGCGCCTGCAGCAAGGGAAGTTTTTAAAGCAGCTTTCCCACCTGGATCTTTCCCACGAACCGATAGATCCCGTGCCAAAACTATGGAAGAAGAAGCACCAGTCGAACAAGAGGCATTTTAATGGCTGATCGTAATACAGAAAAACTCGATTATTTTTTAATCTTCTCCGTTGTGTTAGTTGCGATGGCGGGAGTTCTCACTCTTTACACGCAAGAAGCTAATACAGCAGATGGACTTGGTCGTTGGTACAAACAATTTTCCTTTGTGTTTGTGGGACTCATTGCAATGTGGTTTATGTCGAGGATCAATTACCAATTGATTGGTTCCTATGCTCTTTTCATTTACCTATTTTCCATTTTCCTTCTCATCATTACACTCATCCCTGGGATTGGTTACCTACCATCTGGACGTGGTGCCAGATCTTGGTTAAAACTGGGTCCCATCACTCTCCAAGCATCTGAATTTTCAAAATTGGCAACTGTGATTTTACTCGGCCAGTACTTAGTGATGAAAGAAAAGGAAATGCACAAAATTACAGTATTGATCATTCCGTTTATCATTTGTTTGGTTCCGATGTTATTCATCATTTTACAGCCAGACTTTGGAACTGCAGTTTCCTTTTTACCAATGTTATTTACTATGTTGTACTTAGGTGGGGCCGATATCCTACATGTTGGATCACTACTCACTTTCGGTGGAATTTCCCTTATGGTTCCCATGTACTTAGCATACTCACAACTGACACTTGTTCAACCACTCATTGACTTATTGCGTAAAGACAACAAAACAGAACTTGTATCACTTGTGAACCAACTCCAAGGAAAAATTTGGCTGATTTTAGATGGAAAAAAAGTATCGGGTCTCACTCTTCCAGGAATAGAGAATCCAAAAAACTTACAAATGATACGTGAAGCAGCAGAAATTGTAAAAGATGAATACGCAAGTATTGGATATAAAATTTTATCCAATGAAGCATTTATGTTTGGTCTCGGCGGTACATTAACACTCATTAGTTTAGTGATGATTTTTATACGGATTGCACGTGGTTCGCGTCATCTTAGAAATTATTATATCACCATTGGTATCCTTGGGCTTTCTGTTCTTTCTGCGATTGCGGTTCACAAATCGATTCCTTTCCGAGAAAATCAGGTGATCCGACTCACTGCATTTTTAAATCCAGACCAATTCAAACAAGGAGCAGGCTACCAACTCCGTGCCTCCAAACCGGCTGTAGGATCAGGGAAGGTTTTTGGAAAAGGACTTTTCCATGGTGAGATGACGGAAGGAAGGATCCCACATGTTCCCGAATCAGGTACAGACTTTATCTTTGCTTCTTGGGCAGAACAAACTGGTTTTTTTGGAAGTGTCTTGTTATTATTCTTTTTGATGTCCATTCCCTTACGTGGGTTACAAATCAGTTTTGAAAGTAAGGACAGGTTTGGATCTCTCCTCGCAGCTGGGATTGTAGCGATGATTTTTTTCCATATCGCCATCAATGTTGGAATTGTAATCGGTCTCCTTCCTGTAACAGGTGTTCCACTGACTTTTATGAGTTATGGTGGATCCCATTTAGTGATGGCAATGACTGCCGTTGGAATCATATTATCGATTAAAAAACGTAAGTTTGCGAACTAAGTATTCGAATGAAACCTACCAAAAAAATTCTGGATGCAGATGAGTTCTTCCAAACCAAAGTAAAGTTGGAAGAGGAACTCATCCATTTGGAAGGTCTGGAACGAGAAGTGAACGATCAAATTTCCAAGTTAGTGGGTTTATCCGAAAAACTCATCGAATGTTCTGAATCAAATGAATCTCCTTATTTTTTACAACGAAGCAAACGCCTCAGTGCTGAAATCCTCAAATTCAAAATCAAAAATGAATACAAACAAAAAGAATTTGATTCCCTTTACCATATCTTAGATAAAATCAAATCCGGAGACAAAATCGAATTCTTAGATTCTGCATTAAAAAACCGAATTTCAAAAATTGCCCACCACATGGTGGAAAAAAAAGAAATCCCAAAAGAAAATAGTCAGATTTCATTAAAAGGGAATCTTAAAAACCAAAACAGTGGAAAACTGGCCTTCATTTGTTATGTGTTAGAAGGGGTACATTTCCTTTTGCCTAAAAAACCTTACCGAGTTATACGCAATATCCCTGCTTTCAAAAAACAAATCAAAATCAAAGATAAATTGATTCCTATGTTCCCAGGCCCTGGATTTATCCTTATGGAAGAAGGAGAATCAAAAGAGAAACATGTCATCCTAATGAAAAATTCTGACAAACAGGAATGTGGTTTTTATTTTGATGCATTAAAAGAAGATTGGGCCATCTCCAAAACTTCTTTGGATTCTATTTTAGAAAAAGAATCCAATTACAAATCAATTGTCGGTACAATCAAACGCAAAGGCAAACGTTTCCACGTCATCAATCTATAACCTTCATCAATCTGCGCCGCACTTAAGTATATCGAAGCGACGATTTCAATTTATAACTGCAAAACCAATAAACTAGTTTCTTTGTCTTTATTGAGTTGGTTCTTTAGAGCATCAATCCCATCAAACTTTTGTTCTTCTCGGATTTTTTTTACCATTTCCAATTCAATTTCTTTGCCGTATAAATTTCCATCAAAATCAAAGATGTTTACTTCTACATGCAAACCTAACCCATCAAAGGTGGGATTGAAACCAATGTTTACCATTCCTTTGTGATCTTTTCCATCAAACTTAACAAAACAAGCATACACACCTACCGAAGGTAAAAGTTTATCACTTGGAACTTGGAGGTTTGCCGTTGGAAATCCAATTGTACGTCCCCGTTTGGCACCTTCCACCACTGTGCCAGAGATATGATAATTTCGTCCGAGTAAAATCTTTGCTTCTTCCATTTCTCCTTTGTCGAGAAAACCTCGAATCAAAGAGGATGAAATTTTACTGTCTTTTTTTAAAACTGCTTCTCTTAACTCAACCGCATAACCATAATTAGCTTTGTGAAAATCAAGAAGTGTAAAATCTCCCCTTCTTTCAGCTCCAAAAAAATGGTTATAACCAATCACAATGTGTTTGGCATGTAAAGTTTGGATCATGATTTTTTCTAAAAAGTCTTCTGCAGACATTTTCGAAAGTGAGATGGTAAAATCTAAAACGATGAGGTAATCAATCCCAAACCCACGGATGAGTTCCTCTTTTTCTTTTTCAGAGGAAAGGTATTTAAAATTTGGTTTTTTCCCAAGCACAACTGCTGGGTTTGGATAATAGGTAACCACAACCGAAGGAATCCCAAGTTCCTTGGCTTTTTCCACAGTCCGTAACAAAAGTGTTTGGTGGCCCACATGGATTCCGTCGAAATTTCCAAGTGTCAAAGAAGAGCCTTGTTGGAATTCATTTTGGATCGATTCTAAAGAGCGAATAATTTTCAAAGGGGGACTTGTCTCGTAATCCGATACTTGGAATAGGTGCTACCATTGAAACTACGAATCCTTCTCTTTACGGCAATCTTTTTATCAACGAGTGGTGCACTCCCTGCAGACGATTCGAAAATTCCCAAACAAGAATTTGGATTGGAGGAAGGATTATTACCGGAAGACATTTCTACCTTTCCCGAGTTGAAAACCTGGGCCATTTACCAGTCCTATGAATTAGAACCAGATGGTCCCTACCTGGGATTACAAGATTCCATTTGCCGGATGGTGCCCGAGTCGGGACTTCGTTTTCTTTTAGAAAAACCAAGTGATACAAAATCCACAGTGTATCTGTATTTGGACTTAACGATGTACAAACCACTGAAAGGTTCGAAGTTCAAACCTAGAAAATTACAAATTTTTGTGAATGGAAAACCCAAACGTGCCATCCTGACAGAACGTACCAAAGGTTTCCAGAATCCTGTGGAAATCCCACTCGAACCTTCTGAATACCCAGATGGCAAAATTTACGTCGATTTAGTGCCGAGCCAAAACTCAGTAGGCCGTTTTTGGGGGATTTGGGATGCGTTTGTTGTGGAAAACCGTTTGGACGAGAAAGATTGATTATACCGCGTATTTTTCGCGGTATTCGTCTTCCCCAATGGTTTGGAAGTAACTGGTAAGACCTGCTACCTTAAACACCTTCTCAATTGCTGGTTTCATATTGGCAATGGAGAACTTCCCTTGCAATTCTTGGACATAATTCAGCTGTTTGATGAGCATTCCAATCCCAGACGAGTCAATGTAGTTCAATTTCTCTAAATTGATGATGACGTGGAGGTTAGAAGTTGGTTGGTTTGGGATATTGGTTTCTAGGAAGTTTTTAAAATCCAAGGAAGTGTAAATGTCCAAACTTCCGGAAATGCTGATCACAAAAGCGTCTGCATTCTTTTTCAGATTTATTTCCATGGGAGACCTACCGCTAGCGTCCTGTTTTTACGTTTTTTGTTCAACCTTATTTTTAACAAATTAATAATTTCATTTCAAAAGTCGAAAATAGATATAGAGTTTACTATCTGGGAGTTCGTATGCGTACCTCGTTTGTCTTAATTTTTACCTTCCTCTTCACCGTTGGTCTTTTTGCCGCGGATGAAAAAAATGAACCTGTGAGCCAAGCAGATTCCCACAAATTGAATCCAGATGGAAGCATCGCTCTCATCCCGTATAATGCTAAACAGCAACAAAAAATCGATCGTATTGGTAAGGAAGTGGATGATTACCACGCCATGATCAATGAGAAGATCAAGTTCCTTAGTTTTGAGAAAAAAATCAAAGACAGTCGGTATGGTCAAGTTTCGAGCGCACGTGAAATCCACTTACCTTATGAGCCACGTTATGTGATGCACAGCCGTTTTGTAATGAAACTAAAAGGTGGCGGTGGTGCTGAAGGTGGTGGTTTTTCCCTTGATGAACTATCCTTTTGGTCACGTAAGTCATTAACAGATAAAGGAAAAGACCCAGTCACAACCTACCGCGAACTCAAAAACAATACAGCTGGTGGTGTTAAGGGACTCATTCTTTCCGTACGCACTGTCACAAATGCTGACGACAACACTCTCAATTATGAATTGGAAAAAATCCAAAGCCCTTGGGAAAGAATTCGATTAGCGACTGCTTACCGTGACAGGCTCCGTGAAGTGGCAAGAAATATTGATCGTTACATCCAAGCAAAAGGAAATCTCGAAACTAGAATGGTTTCTGAATCCGTAATGGAAATCTCTGTGAGTGGAGATTTCGAAGAGCCGTAGTTGAATTTAGGTGGGATTTGTTAATTAATGCCACCGCAAAACAATAATTTATACGAAGTATTAGAAATCCCTTTTGGAGCTACGACGGAAGAAATTAAATCTTCTTTCCGTCGTCTCGCCAAACTATACCACCCCGACAATCCGATCACTGGCTCCTATGCCAAGTTCCAATCCATTCATTTTGCATACCAAACTCTTACTGGTGATTCACGAAAACACTATGATGATGAGTTCAAAAAAAATTACGCAAAAGCTTTTTTAAAACGCAAACTGGAAGAACATCCCATTGTGTTACCAGTCTCACGTGTAAGATTTACAACTGGGATCATTGACCTTGCCAAACGTGGCCTTATGAGAAAGGGTTTTCGCAATAAAGATCGTAGAAAAGTCACGGGCATTGATTATGATCTCGTGATCGATCTAAAAGAATCGGAAACGGTACGACCTGTAATTGCCGTGATCCCACTTACCGTTCGGATTGTATGCCGAGATTGTATGGGAAGTGACCCACATTGTCCTGCGTGTAATGGCCGAGGGAGTTATAAAGGGTATCGAAAACTAAATGTAGAATTTCCAGTTTCGACTCTCATCCCATCCAAAATCTTTGAATTTGATCTTTCCAAATTTCGTCCTGATTCTTTCACACATTTTAAGAAAAAAATCCTAAGGGTGAAACTTCTCATCCATAAAAATATCCCTTTACGGACAAAGACCGCTGTCTAAAAAGGAAACCAATGGAGAGGATTCCAAAAATCGTATTTCTATCCCCAATTTATAAAGAAAAAATTTGGGGTGGTCGGAAATTGGAATCAAAAATGGGACGAAGTATCCCGGAAGGATTGATTGGAGAATCATGGGAAGTTTCCGTTTATGGTTCTGATGTTTCCAAAATCCAAAATCCAGAATTTTCAAATCTTCCACTCACCGAACTCATCAAAAAAGCACCAAACGAAGTATTAGGAAAACCATTTTCCAATTCAGGTTTACCCCTACTCGTAAAAGTCATTGATGCAAAAGAAAAACTGTCTGTCCAGGTTCACCCAAACGATGATTATGCGCTCAAATATGATCCGCAGTCCAATGGTAAAAAAGAATGTTGGTATGTTTTATCAGCAGATCCTGGGGCCGAACTCGTTGTAGGATTTGACATTCACACAAACCGAAATGAATATGAAGCACTTGTAAAAGAAAACTTAGGAGAATCTGTTCTTAAAAAATGGAAAGTAAAACCTGGTGATGTATTCCTTCTAAATCCAGGGACCATACACGCGATAGGCGGTGGTGTTTTACTTTTAGAAGTGCAACAATCTTCTGACTCAACTTACCGAGTTTATGATTACGGAAGAATTGGTGACGATGGCAAACCCAGAGAATTACATTTAGAAAAGGCCTTCTCCGTATTGAATTTTGCAAAATCAATTGGAGATGAAAAACTTAAAAAAGAACTAATTACTTATCATCCTTTTCCTAGATATCTATTCACTTCAAATGACAAATTCAGACTTGAATCTTGGGAGTTTAACCAAGCGCAAAACTTCACCTTTACTCCGTTATCTGATCCAGTATGTTTTGGCATTTTTTTCACTGTTTCTGGATCCATTTATTTTCCAGAACTAAATCGTTCAGTTGGAACTGGAGAAACGTTTTTTGTGACTGCTTCCGGTTTTTCTGAGACGATTCATGCAACTGTAACCCCTGGGACAAAACTTGCTTTTATGTCCAGTGGCACCGATACTGTAAAATATCAATAACAAGACCTATTGACTTTTTGATTCATTTGGTATAATGGAGTGTAGAGAGGTTCTATGAAAAAACTTATTTCCATTTTACTCGTGTTAGCTTCCACTTCGCTATTTGCGTTATCTGAATTAGAGAATTTGATGATAAAAGAGGCAAATTCCCCAGAAAGTAAACAAGCTGCACGTTCTTACTTAAATGCAATGGCAAAAGAAAAAGAAGAAAATGCAAAACGCCACGAAAAGATGGCAGGCAATAAAGGCGGGAAAGCAGTTTCCGAAGCAAAATTCAAAGAACATTGTTTGAATCTTGCAAAAGAGTTCCGTGCTGAAGCTGAAGAATACAAAAAAGCAGCAGATGCTTTAAAATAAAAAATAAAATTTAGTTGGGTAAAGGAATCCGATCTGTTTCGTTTGGAACTTTTGGAAATTCATCCTTTGCCCATCTTTCCTTAGCAGAATCAATCAATTCCTGGCTTGTAGCGACAAAGTTCCAATACAAATGCCGTTTTTCTTTCAGAGGTTCCCCTCCAAGTAACATCAAACGACTGTTTTGTTTTGCTTTGAAAGAAACTTTTGTACCTTTTTCAAATAAAACCATACTTCCAACCGCATAAGATTCACCTTCTGATTCGATGGCACCTCGCGCAATGTACAACCCAGCTTCTTCTTCAGGAGAAAGTTGCCATTCTATTTGGTCAGCATCCATTTTTACATCGATGTCTGCATAAAAAAGTGGTGAATGTACAACGGCAGATGATTCTAAATCCAAAAACTTTCCACCTAACAAACGAAATATGAGTCCTTTTTGTTTCATCACAGGAATTTCTGTTTCGGAAAGGTGTTGGAAACTTGGGGATATTTGTTCTTTCTCTTTAGGGAGTGCAATCCAAGTTTGTATTCCTTCTAATACTTCATATTTTGGATCAAACTTAGATCGTTCACTATGAACAATACCAGACCCGGCAATCATCCAATTGGTTTCATTGGGCCGAATGTCCATCTCTACTTCTAAACTATCTCGGTGTGTGATCACTCCATCATACAAAAATGTAATGGTAGCAAGTCCAATGTGAGGATGGGCTCGGACTACAAGTTCTTCACCCGTGACAACAGGCACAGGTCCAAAGTGGTCAAAAAAAACAAAGGGACCCACTGACCTTTTTTCTAAGGCAGGAAGAACACGACGAATGATAAAATTATCTCCTAAGTCTTTTGAATGTCCGATCAGTGATTTTGTCATTTGAATTTAGACTTCTTTGTTTTGGGTTTTGAAGGAATCTTTTTCGTGGTCACTTTTGTTTTCCCTTTCGGTTTGTTTTTAAGGGAACGACTTTCTTGTTTTTTTGATTTGGAAGTGGACTTAGATTTGAGATTCTCTTTTGATTCTTCTACCTTCCCAACAAAAAGTCCAATGGCTTCTTTTCCCTTTGTCCAATGTGCTTTGTCTCTTGCATTAAAGTAGAGAATAAAAATATTTTCAGCTTCCGAATACTTCACATCACAGGCATACACATGGCTTGCCTTCCAACCACGCCCTGTGGGGCCAAGGATTGGAGTGTGGTTGATCCTTTCAAAATTGATTCCATCCTCACTTTGTAAAAACAGAATTGCCGAACAAGATTCCTTCCTCACAGGATTCCAAAAAATTCCATTCTGAAACCCTAAGTATCTACCTTTCCAAGGGATCACTTTAATGGAACCTGCGCCCAAATTACAAAATGGATCCATATCGTTAGGTGCTAAAATAGGATCTGAAAAATACGAAAATGGGCCAAGTGGGGAACTGGCTTCAGCAACCGTAATGTACTTTGGTTCACAAAAACCACAATCCGGAATCATTACAAGAGATGATGAAAAGTACATTCTGTACTTATTTCCAAACTTCACAAGACACGGGTTACTTACGGAATCACCGAAGTTTGCATCTTTATGAAATGGAAATTTTGGTACGATAACAGTTTTAGCAGTTGACCAATGGACTAAATCTTTGCTCGTCTTCACTTCAATTTTTGATTTCCATTTACGGTATGGAAACCAAGACATGAGGACATGTAAAAATTTGTATTTTTCATAATACAAATAATAAGTTCCATCTTCGAAATAGATAAAAGGTCGCATTGCATTACGAACAATGGATTTCTTTTTTTTCCAATGGATACCATCTTCGGAAACATACTCTAACACACCGAAGATGTTATGTGCAAACAGATGCCACAGACCATCTGGGCAAGATTCAGGAAATAAAAAACTAGGATCTGCCAGGATTGGAGATGGAAATCCTGGTTTGATGATAGGATCCTCTTGGTAGAGTTGCCAATAGATATTTTGTTTGTTCAAAGGGTAAATAAAACCTTATTTTTCTAATACATGTTTTAAATTGGAAAGTCCTTCTTCAAAATCATTCCCAATCATTTCTTCAAAATTCATAAAAAGTAACATCAAATTAAATGGATAAGGCATAGATCCATCAAACCCCCAAATTACTTTTGATTTTTTTGGATCTAAAGAAGAAACTTTCATATAACTTCTTTCTGTTCCTTCAAATGGTTCAAAAAATCGTAATTCGGTTTGCATCTCTAAAGTCTCGGCATTGATCATTTTGATCTCTTGTTCACCTACACCAACATCTTTCACTTGGCTTTCCCATCGAGATACAAAACCAACAGTGCCGTCTTCCCCTTTAAAAATCTTTTTCATATCAGGATCACGTTTTGCCCATACACTGTATTGGTCTTGGTTCTTTAACAATCGAATGAATGCAAACACTTCGCTTGCTGGTTTTGTAATGTCAATTGTCCTTTCCACTTGGTAACTTGATGGTAAAAATATTGCCAATACAAGTGGGACAGCGATGATTCCAATGATTCCGATTGAGATTTTTTTGCCTAGATTCATAACACGTAAATTGAATTCCAAACAATTCGTTCGTCAATTGATTTAACCTCGAGGACGCAGATTCCAACTAAAAATCAATAGGAAAATTGCAATGAGAGTGGAAACAAGAATTGCTCCAAGGGCAACATCCCAGGAATAATTTGTTGATAAAACCGCGATTCCTTTCCCTTGTGCGGTGCGTCCTAGTGACCCAAATAACCCAATAAAACCAGCGGCAGTACCAACCGCTTTTTTGGATGTAAAATCCATTCCTGCTACACCTAACAACATGACTGGAGGGTAAATGAATAGTCCAATCAAACCAAACAGAACATAGTCGATCCAGATATTCCCTGGAGGATTGAATAAAATTCCTAAAAATGCAAAAAAGATTGGAATGATACAAAGTAAACTGACCATTCCCCTTCTTCCATCAAACTTGTCAGAAACCCAGCCCATAAGTATGGTAGATCCAATTCCACCAAATTCTAAAATCAAAGTGGAATAACCTCCACCGAGTAAATCCGCGCCTTTTGTTTCTTTTAAATACGTTGGACCCCAATCAATTAAACTATATCGGATGATATAAACAAAAAAATTGATGATGGCAAATAACCAAATGTATTTATTTAACAATACTTGTTCAACAATCAATTGTTTGGTGGTCAATTCTTCTTCATGATTTTCTTTTTCTTCAGGTGGATAATCATTTCGATACTCTTCTATGGGTGGGAGTCCTTCAGACTGAGGTGTGTCCACAAGTCGAATGTACAAATAAACACTCCCGAGTAAGGCAATCAGACCTGGAACAAAAAAAGCATATTGCCAACCAAATTTTGCAGCTGAATGTGAAGCAACAACTCCGACAATCCCTCCTCCGATATTATGTGCAATATTCCAAAATGCAAATGTAGTACCCCTTTCCCTCACGGAATACCAATGCCCCAAGGAACGTCCACAAGGAGGCCAACCCATACCTTGAACAAGCCCGTTGGCTCCCCATAAAAATAAGTGGATCCAATAATGATTCGCAAATCCAAATGAAAAATTTAAAATGGCGGTGAGTAATAACCCTACTGCCATAAATTTTTTAGGATTGGAACGATCTGATAATGCACCCATAAAAAATTTTCCAATTCCATAAGTGATGGCAGTGACAGCTAAGATGTCACCCAAATCTGATTTGGAATAAGACAATGCTTCCCCAATTTCTTTTGAAACGGGAGAAAAATTATTACGTGTTAAATAGTATACCGTATAACCAATGAAAGTCGACTCTAATACTTGGAACCTTAGTTTTGGATAAAGAGTTGAAATTTCTTCTTTCGATTTTTGGGGGATCGCGGGTGCTGGAGCAAACCACTGACGAAGGGACTTGTACATAAACTTGGAAATTGATGTCTAATAATAAGGAGTCAAGTGTATTCTCATGAAAACAGATATTAGAAATGGATTTATTGGCACAATCGGAAATACACCCCTCATTCGTATCAATTCATTGAGTGACGAAACTGGTTGTGAAATTCTCGGCAAAGCAGAATTTCTAAACCCAGGTGGTTCCGTCAAAGACCGAGCAGCTTTATACATCATCCAAGATGCAGAAAAAAAAGGCCTTCTCAAAAAAGGAGGAACAGTTGTCGAAGGTACAGCTGGGAATACAGGCATTGGGCTTACACATATTTGTAATGCAAAAGGATACAAAAAAATCATTGTCATTCCAGAAACACAATCCAAAGAAAAAATAGAAATGTTACGAACATTAGGTGCTGAGGTGATTTTAGTTCCAGCAGTACCTTATACCAATCCGGGAAATTATGTTCGAGTCTCAGAACAAATTGCAAAGGAAACACCCAATTCACTTTGGGCGAACCAATTTGATAACCTTGCGAATCGAAACGCACATTTTGAAACCACGGGACCTGAAATTTGGGAACAAACCCAAGGGAAAATTGATGTGTGGACTACATCCATAGGAACTGGTGGTACTTACGCTGGTACTGCTATGTATCTCAAGTCCAAAAATCCAAATGTTAAATGTATCGTTTGTGACCCACATGGATCTGGTGTCTATTCATATGTCAAAACAGGGACCATCACCATTGAAGGTTCCTCCATCACGGAAGGAATTGGGCAAGGAAGGATCACAAAAAATATGGAAGGGATGCCTGCCGATGATGCTGTCCGTATCCATGACAAGGAAGCACTCAGTATCTTACAAAAAGTACTCCGAGAGGATGGATTGTTTATGGGAGGGAGTGTGGGGATTAATTTAGCAGCTGCTTACCAAATTGCGAAACAATTGGGACCAGGTCACACCATCGTGACCGTGTTATGTGACACAGGAACCAAATACCAGTCCAAAATATACAATCCAGAGTTTTTAAAATCGAAAGGTCTCGATTGAAACATTGATGGGACAAAATCAAGTAGATTGCGAAGGAAACCTAAGAACATTCCCTAAAAATAAATTTCCAAACTTTTCATTCTCACTTTGAACTTGGTTCTCATACGATTGAGAATGAATCTTAATATGAAGGCAAAAGGTCGAACATCCAAATCCGTTTCTCATTGTTGGAAACAGAGTCGATTTTCTAAAAATTTAGATTTTCTCTAGACGAAATCACCTCTCAGTTGTTACTCTTCTTTAGAAATGAAATTATTAGATCGGAATGATTGGATCATGGGAAAAAGATTCCTTCAGAAAATCATCATATCCTTATATTTCATTCCTGTCTTTGGATGTTCGTTTCCGACAATCAATCGTTCCTTACTCGAAACGTTTACAACCTTTCGGTTTCTCCAAGCAAATACCCTATCTTATTCCATTCGTTTTCAAGTCTCAGGTTTACTCGGAACTGGATTACAAATCGAAAACAACGGTGAGGTGATGGATATCAGTTCAAATGGAACTTATACCTTTACTAAAAAAATAAATTCTGGTGCCACTTATCATGTGACAGTCAAAACACCTCCAAGTTCCCCCATTCAAAATTGTATTGTTTCTTCAGGCCAAGGAACAGTACTCAATGGAAACATTGAAGGGATCCAAGTAGTTTGCGGGAGTGCATTGTATCTCATCAGTGGAACGGCAACCGGACTTTCTGGGAATGGTTTACAATTACAAAATGTCACAGGTGCCGGAACCGATGTCATCAATGTCAATAGTGCCAATTTTTCTTTTCCACCTCTTCCTGTGGGTGAGACTTATAATTTTAGTATCATAAGCCAACCAACAAACCCAAGCCAAACTTGTTCCATTACAACACCAGCGGTGACAAATGGTACGATGGTTGCCTCACCCATATCTGCAAGCATCAATTGTACAACCAATTCCTATGTTGTCAGTGCCCAAGTCATTGGAATTTTAGGTACACTCACAGCAGGAAATGAATTAAAACTCACATTAGATGGTTCCAATACAATTAATGTCACTGCAGACGGAACTTATGCCTTCCCAGGCACCTATTTAAGTGGTGGAAATTTTACAGTCACTGTTGATAACCCAGGTGGAGTGATCACTTCTGGGGTATGTACACTATCATCAGGTACTGTAACCGTAGGAAACGGGGCAACAAACTTTGCTGTCAATTGTAGCAATGCATTCTTAGTCAGTGGCACCGTATCAAGCCCTGGAGGTACAACAACAAGTGTGTTAGGTGGATCCGTGACGTTAGACTTGGTACAAACGGGTGGGTCACCTGCTTTTCCTACACAATCAATCACAATTAACCCAGGTGTCACAAATTTTACGTTCCCAAGTACCATACCAGGTGGTGTGGATTACCAGATTGTCGTTTTTGCAAATCCACCTAACCAAACTTGTACGATTACCGCTGGTGCCACTCATTCAGGGATTGTGTCCAATATGTCCAATGTTGTACTCAATTGTAGTTTAACTCTTCCTAGTTTTTCTCCTGTTAGTGGCTCTCTTTTTAACGATGATGGTACGGTTACCATTTCCAGTTTGATCCCAGGATCCGAGTATCGATACACAATTGGAAATGGAGCACAAGCGGATCCAACCTGTGCTACAGGAACAATGACAACTTCCACAGTCAATTTAACCGATAACAACCAAGCAGTGATCAAAGTAATTCATTGTAAGGTGGGTTGGGTAGAATCACAAGTTGTCACTGCTTCTTATACACTCAAAGTAGCAACACCAACTCCTAGTTTGGCGACTGGATCCTTTCTGGACTCAGGCCAAAATATTAGTTTCTCAAGCACAACAACTGGTTCCACATGGGTTTGTCACACTGCGGCAGCGGCAGTCCCTACTGATCCAGATTGTGGTTCTTCACTAAACACATGTAATACTGGTGTCCTTGGGAATTATATTTTTCCAACACCGGGTGTTTCTCAAAATGTAAAAGCCAGAATGTGCAAAGTAAATTATGCACAGAGTGATGTTTTGAGTATCAATTACCAACCAAATGTATATACAGTTGGAGGAACAATTAGTTCTCTCACAACACCCTTTGGAACCAATACTTTTATTTTACAGAATAATGGTGGTGATGATTTAATCATTGCTAGTAATGGAACGTTTACATTCAATACAGCTTTACCTACCGGTACAAATTTTTCGGTTTCTGTATTATCAGGTCCTCAAAATCCTTGGCAAACTTGTAATATCACAAATGCAAATGGTACAGTTTCCAATACTGCGATCACCAATATCGCGATCTCATGTTCGGTAAATCAATACAATATGAGCGGGAACGTTACTAGTTCTGTGATTTTACCCACAGGACTAACTGTTACCAACGGTGTTGATAGTATCAATGTTCCTGCTGGTGCAACTTCCACTCCTATTGCCTTTGCGACTCCGATCAGCAGTGGAACTGGATATGAAATCCAAATCACCCAAGAACCACCAGGATTTGTTTGTGCCGTTCAATCAAACATCCAAGGCACTATGTTAGGTGCAAATATCACCAATGTTACTGTGAATTGTGTAGCAGGTTATCGTTATGGAAATGCAATCGGTTTAAAAAAACAAGCACCTGTCCAAATCCATTATTATAAAGGCGACGTCACAACCGCAGCAGGTGTAGCCGGGAGTGGATCAAGTGATGGCCCAGCCCCTGCATCCAGTTTTAATGACATCAGTGGCATTACTTATGATGGAACAAAGGGTTTTATCGTAGATTCTGGAAATCATAAAATTCGTGTCTTCAACCCAATGACCAATACCGTATCCTCTTTAGTGGGAAGTGGAGCCGCGGGAAATACTCCTGGATCAGGTTTGAGTGGGACATTCAATCTTCCCAAAGGAATCACAACAGACGGTACATATTTGTATGTCACCGAAACTTTAGGGAATCGTATCAAACGAATTTTAATTAGCTCTGGTTATGCGGAAACGTTTGCAGGTGATGATACTGTGGTTTCTCCAGCGAATGCAAATCTTGATGCAACAGATCCACTTGCCGCCAGATTTGCATCACCTGCTGGCATTGTGATTGATGATAATAAACTTTACATCGCCGATCGTAACAATTCAGCAATCCGTGTCATCAAGTTAAGTACCCGTGAGGTCACGACTCTTGTTACCGGAGGAGATATCAGTTTTCCAGAAGGACTTACCATCATCGGCGATTACCTATATGCTACCAATTTAGGAACATACAACATCACAAAGACCCACAAAGTAACGGGCGTTACAACCATTTTATGTGGGAATTCAATGAGTGGATACATTGATGCCGTTGGAACTGATGCTTCTTTCAATTTACCACACGGGATCACTTCCGATGGAATCTTTTTGTATGTTGCCGATTATGGAAATCATTTGATCCGAAGAGTTCATAGTGGCACAGGCGAAGTGATCACCATTGCTGGTTCTGGAAACACTGGACTCATCAATGGAGTTGGTGTATCTGCATCCATACAATCACCAAAATACATTTCCAACTTAGGTGATGTAATCGTTTTCGGAACTGTCAATGCCCTTCGAACCATAAAGTCAGAAAGTTTACAATCTTATTTTCCATTGAATGGTTCCATTTCCAATTTTGTAAATAACCAAACGATTACTTCGATTGGAAGTCCAACATTCGGAAATGGTCGATTTAATGAACTAAATGGTGCAGCAAGTACTTCCGTAGGGAATGCAGGAATAGCACCTACTCCCAGTTTGTCGGTGAATAAAGTCACAATGGCTGGATGGATTTTATGGGATGGAACCAATTCTGGAATTGGAAAAGTAATCTTTTATAATGGTGATTTTACCAGCAATGGCCATGGATTGTTTATTGATGCAAAAGACCAATTGGCGATCTATCGCGGAGGTATGCTTCCTGATTCTACAAATGTGACTGTCATACCAAACCTATGGACCCATGTTGCATTAACCGTTGATAGTAACGATTTATACAAAGTATATTTAAACGGGAACTTAGTGTTTGAAAAAACCTTAAGTACAAATCCAGTTTCAGGAAATTTCACGATTGGTGTATCCTCTGCTGGTTCCTTTTTCTTTCCAGGGAGACTTGCTGATTTACGATTCTATAACAGAGAACTCAATGAAGCAGAAGTAAATGACTTAGCTAAAAATGCAGAAAGTACTTTGGTTGGAAATTCCTATGCTTCACGACCAATCCAATTGGCAGTTCAATACCAATTTACAGGAGACTCCACTTCAAAAGGACCTCTTGGTGGAAGTTTGTCTTTTTATGGTCCATTGACAAACTATTCGACTGGTATCAACAAAACAAATAATACCGCAGTCAGAATTTCTGCTTCTTCTGGTGGTTACTTACTCGGCTCGGAACAGGGTTTACCACATGGAACACAACCAAGGAGTATCTGTGTTTGGGTAAACTTAGAAACTTATCCAAATATGGGAGACAATGCTCCTCTCATCACATATGGAGGTGCAGGTCCCTCCACTGAATTCATTCTAAATGTATACAGAGCATCCCCTACTGGTGACTTAAAACTTCGGTTTGGTGGTCTCGGCGGTGGAGAATTGTATCCATCCTATACACTGCCATTAAATCGTTGGACTCATATTTGTGGTACATTTGACGGTAACAATGGTTGGTTATATGTTGATGGAGTGGAAATTAGTGGACCAGTGAACATTGGTTCGTCTATCAATACAACAACAGGAACAGGATTGTATGTTGGTCGAATGGCTTCGTTTCCAGGCCATATGTTTGGTGGCAAAGTGGATGAGCTTAAAATTTATGCAAAAGCTCTCACTCAAAAGGAAGTACGAACCCTCTCAGCACAAATCCCCAATGGTTTAGTTGCACGTTACGACTTTAACAAAAATTTTGATGATGTAAGTGGTTTCGGAAATCCAACCACAAGTGTGGGAGCAACTCTTGTCTCTGACAAGTATGGCAATGGAATTTCCGCATTGAATACCAACGGAATTACTTACTTAAACGTAAACACAACAACCTCATCCTTACCAAAAAATTCCCAACCACGAACGATTTGTGTGCAATACAAATCAGCTGCACTCAACTCAGGGACAATGATAAGTATTGGACCCAATGCAACCGATCGCATGATTGCGTTAGGCGCTGGTAATACAAGTTCTAAATACTTTTTTTCAGGTTACCTAAATGATGTAGAAGAATTTTATTATAACCATGAAAATGTATGGCATCACCTTTGTGGTGTGTTTGAAGGTCCTGCAGGAAGTTATGCTGCTACTATCTACCATAATGGAGCCAAACTCATCAGCCAAAACAAAAATACTTGGGATACAAATCCAAATGTTTTTACGATTGGAATTCGATCTGATTTACTCAATGGATTTAATGGTCAAATGGATGAGGTTCTCGTTTATAACCGAGCTTTATCGATGTTGGAAATCCAAGCTTTATCAGGTTATGATCCAAAACAAGTGATTACTTGGAATGCAAATCCGACAACAAGCAGTTTAAAACTTCACCTAAGTGCCGATAGTTTTTCGAATCAATCCAATTTTTCACCTGTTAACACTTGGCATGACAGAAGTGGCAATGCAGCTTCTTTTTTCGCTGGAGGTTCACCACCGACCTATAATAACACTGGTTTTAATAATAAACCTACAGTGAATTTTAACGCAGGCAATTCTGAGTATTTGTTCCGTGGTAGTGCAGCTAACATTCCTTCCAATAGTTCTACTTTTTTCATCGCCTTTTCAAGAACATCCAATTCCAATGATACATTTTTTGAATCAGCAACACCTGGTGTATCTTATTATTTTGATGGAGACAATATTCGAATGGCAAAACCATCGGATGGAATTGTTGGCTCTAGTAACATCCAATTTCCATATACAAACATTCCCTATTTGATAGCAGCAGAACAATTGAATGGAGTTTCCTTCGGTATGTTTTCAAGTGGTTATGCGATCGGTATCCCAACAGATCCAAGTAAAACATATTCACAAAATAATCTTTACTTAGGTTCTAACTCTAGTCCTGGTAATTTTTTCTCTGGTAATATCAGCGAAGTTCTTTATTACAATGTGAGTTTATCCAATCCAGGTCGTACCATAGTTTTCTGTTACTTATCTCAAAAATATAATATTGATTTGTCAGCTGCCTCGGTGTATTGCGATTGAAGATGTACCGATATCAATACCGGAATCTTGGGTACGGACTCATTTTATGTATGCTTCTATTGGTTGTAATTCAGAGAATGATCCAACCATCAAAGAACCTGCTCCACCAAAAGCAACCACAGTCCCTTTACCTGAGGCAATGTACGTACAAAATGGATGTATTTCTTGCCATGGTCCAGAAGGAAATGGAAGAGGAACAAGAACTCATTTGCTAAAAGAAAGTCGGATTCCTAATTTCCAAGATCGTACAACGTATACGAATGGTTCCTCCAAAGAATCCATTGCAAACAGTATCAAAAATGGAATACCTGGAACATACATGAAAGCATATTCTCATATGCGTAAAAATGAAATCGATGCATTAGCAGAATATATTTTAAAAATGCAAAAAAACAATCAGTAACGTTTCAATTGAAACGAATCTTCATCGTCCCACGTTCATTAAATTTGAGAATAATTCACAAGCAGTAATCGATCCCAACTCACATGCATCATCCAACTCTCCTAGTGCAATTGATATTTCTTCAATTTTTTTAGTCTTAAGTCGAGTATCTGCATTTGACTCCAATTGTTTTGCTTTCTGCAATTGTTCACTTACGGTAACAAAGTTCCACGGTGAAACTCTTTTTCCGTAGACTAATGAATTTAAGAATATTTTGATATCTTTCTCAATCTGAGGATAAACCGATTCAAAACATGTTACTATGATTACAAATCCAAATTCTTCTGAAGTGGAGGTAATATAATGTTGGACAATTGTATCTTCTTTGTCTTTAAAACTTCCAAACATCCCAAGAAACTGATAAACTTCTTTGTCTTTTATTTCCGTTAATTTTTGTAAATTATAATATTCTTTCACATTTGAAACAAGAATATATCGTTTGGATTCTAAATGAAAAAGGATTGGATCGAGGTATTGTTGTTTTTCTGATTCTTTAAAAAGAACGACAATCGCTGGAATGATTTCTCTACCTGACACCTCCTTTAAAGGACTTGTTCGAAAATGATCAAACTTGGTTGAACTCCCATTTGACTTTCTGTTCGTCAAATACCAATTTGATGGTAATTGGAAGGAGATACAATGTGTCCGTAGGCAGGTTTTCCATTTTTCAGATTCAGAACTGATTGGGAATGTGAAAAGGACAAATGCAAACAAAAATACAAAAAGGATTTTAAATCGATTCATTCCATTAACTCACTTCTATTTTTGAAAAATTCGAGAGCATTTGGATTTGCCAATGCATTTTTATTTTTGACTTCAAGGCCAGCAACAGTTTGTTTCACAGCAATTTCTACCTTCTTCCCATTGATGGTATAAGGAATTTCTGGAACTGTTAAAATGATTGAGGGGACGTGACGAGGTGAAGTTTCATTTTTGATTTGTTCTTTTATTTTTTTTACAAGACCATCATCCAGTTGAACTCCATCTGCGAGTACAACAAATAATACAACCCTTACATCATCTTTGTAGTCTTGCCCAATGATTACCGAATCCTTAATTTCTACCATTTTAGAAACAACGGAATAAATATCAGCAGTTCCGATACGAACTCCTCCTGGATTCAGTGTTGCATCAGATCTTCCATAGATGATGACACCATTCTCGGGAGTAATAGAAGCAAAATCACCATGACACCAGATATTATCATATGTTTCAAAATAAGCCGCTTTGTATTTTGCACCAGATTCATCATTCCAAAAGAATAATGGCATGGAAGGGAATGGAGTGGGACAAACTAATTCTCCCTTTTCACCAATCACAGATCTTCCCATACTATCAAAAACTTGAACATCCATTCCCAGTCCCTTACATTGAATTTGACCAGCATACACAGGTAAGTCGGGATTTCCCAATGCAAAACAACCATTTAAGTCAGTACCACCTGAGATGGAAGATAACTGTACATCTGTTTTGATTTTTTCATATACATAGTGAAATCCAGAAACTGGCAAAGGAGAACCTGTTGAAAGAATCACTTTTAAATCTGGTAACGAGTATTTCGATTTTACTGAAATTCCTTCTTCTTCTAGTACAGATAAGTATTTGGCACTGGTTCCAAAAATTTGAATGGATTCTTTTTCCGCCATACTCCAAAGGGTCTCCCAATTGGGATAAAACGGATTTCCATCAAACTGGTACAAAGTGGCACCCAACGCCAAGACGGATTGTGACCAATTCCACATCATCCATCCACAAGTTGTATAATAAAAAAAACGATCCCCTTGGGACACATTACAATGTAACGCCAGTTCTTTGGTATGATTGAGTAATACACCCCCACCTTGGACAATACATTTAGGAAGACCAGTTGTCCCAGAAGAAAACATGATGTAAACTGGATCAGAAAAACTGATAGGAACGTATTCGATAGATTCATCCAATGTTTGTGATAAATCTTGGTAACGAATTGGATTATGAATCTTTCCAAACTCTTTGATAGGATTCATAAACTCATATAAAATTGTTTGTTTAAATTCGGAATTTTTTGCGGAGGATAATGTTTGGGTGATTTCTTCCAATTTTTCAATGATCGAAATTTCTTTTCCTTTGAACGAATAGGATTCCACAGAAATCACTACTTTTGGGAAAATTTGTTCAAATCGATCCAATATCCCTTTGACTCCAAAATCAGGTGAAGCACTAGACCAAATAGCACCTAACGAAGTTGTTGCCAACATGCCAATGGTAGAAATGGGAGCATTAGGAACAATTCCTACAACCCGGTCTCCTTTTTGAATTCCTAACGAAAGTAAATGTTTTCGTAATTTAATGACCTCTAATTTTAGTTCATGATACGTTAACCTTTGTACTCCTCCATCTTCCCCGTAAAAAACGATCGCTTCTTGTTTTGGATTCCCCCTCTCCAATAAATTTTCAGCAAAATTGAAAGTAGCACCAGGGAACCATTGTGTTTCAGAAAACTGTTTCCCCATCACAAACGTTTGGTTTGTCGGGGTTTTTAGAATCAACCCTGATTCTTGTAACCACTCTTTCCAAAAAATTTGAGATTCATTGGTAGAAAATTGATGGAAGGAAACATAATCAGAGAAGGATTTCCCTAATTTTGTTTCGAGCCGATGTTGGAATTTGATGAGATTGTTAGAATGATCAATTGGAGTCCAGAGAGGTTTTTGCGACATCTTGAGAACTGATCTTGTGCGGTTTCCATAATTAAGCAAGTCTGTTCCAGAAATGAGTAGTTGAAAAAAATACTAGTTTTTTAGATGTAAAAATGTTATTCAATACAATAGACTATTTTTATTTCTTTATTGTCTGTTATATCGTTTATTGGATTTCACCTGCAAGGTTTCGTAAGTACATTCTAATCATTTTTTCCCTTATTTTTTATGGATATTGGAGTGGTTCGTTTTTAATACATTTTGTACTTTTTATCATCATCACTCACCTTTGTGTGATTGGAATTTTAAAAACCCGTAAAAAAGGATTCCTTTATTTAGGAATTTCGATAAACGTAATTAACTTATGTTTTTTTAAGTATGTATTAACATATCTTAAATTTCTAATGTTGGAAGGAGAATTAACAATTCCCTTTTTCCAATCCTTATCTGAATTTGTTTTACCTTTAGCAATTAGTTTCTATACGTTTCAGATGATTGCGTACCTCGTTGATGCTTGGAGAGGGAAATTCACAGAATCACCTTTCGTGAATTTTTTATTATTCATTTTATTTTTCCCACAGCTAATTGCTGGGCCAATCATGCGTCATGACGATTTTTATGACCAAATTGATCACGCCAAACTAACTTTAGATTTTGTGCAACGTGGGATTTTACATATACTATCTGGTCTTATCAAAAAGGTACTAATCGCTGATCAAATTGCAAAATTAATCAATCCTGTTTATGCCAATCCAGGAGAATATGATGGAATCTCAATTTTATTAACAACGTTTGCTTTTTCCTTTCAAGTATACGGAGATTTTTCAGGTTACACAGACCTAGCAAGAGGATCTGCGTTTTTGTTAGGATATGAAATTCCCGAAAATTTTCGATCCCCATTTTTATCTGTTAGTTTTTCTGAAATATGGAACCGATGGCATAAATCTCTCTCTACTTGGATCAGAGATTACCTTTACATTCCTTTAGGAGGAAATCGAGTCTCGGAAAAGCGATACATATTCAACACAATCACTGTGATGTCATTATCAGGATTGTGGCATGGCAATACGTATACATTCTTTTTATGGGGATTTCTTCATGGTATTCTCTTAACAGTTGAAAAATATTTCATTGGAAAACCTGATCGAAATTTGATGTCCAAAACAAAAATCGTTTTGTCTATAATTTGGGTGACAACTATGTTCTCGTTTGTAATGACATTCTTCCGTATTGACACCTTAAAAGAAATTTTTACTTTTTGGGAAGCTTCGACCAACTTGAAAGGAAAAATAATCTACAAACCTGACTTTTGGTATTTAATGATTGGATGTTATATAATTCAATTTATCGAATACAAAGATTACTTTAAGGAAAAACTTCAACCTTATATTAATTCAATTTTAATTACATTATGTTTTTTAGTTTATTTTGCACTCATCAGACTTGAATCAACTGTTGAAACTTTCATTTACTTTCAATTTTAAGGAAACTTATGAAATCAAAATATATTTATTTATATCCTTTTCTTATATTGTGCATTATCATTCTAACAGATAAATTAATTTGTATTCCAGATGTAAGGGAAAGCGGTAGGAGAAATTACAAAGCAGGACAAAATATTTTATTGGGAATGCCAAACATCTGGAAAGAAAATATTTTAGCTAAACAGAATGGAAAAACTATTGCAGTTGCAATTGGCACTTCGAGATCCGAAATTCTTCATGAATGGTTGGATATTCCAGTTAAAAAATCCACTTATGATAAACCAATTTCTTTTGAAACTCGTACAACGATCAAAGCCTCTGAATTTTTACTCTTTTATTTAATTTTGAAATCAATGATAGATTCAGGCTTCAAACCTGATGTCTTATTCTTAGAATTTTCAGATGATGTATTCAGTGAATATAGTGTCCATAGTTATAAATCGAAATGGTCAGAATTGATGTTACACGAAAACGAATTAATGGATATTTTTGATGCTATGAATCCAGAAATTAAAAGAGATATAATTAGCCGGCTACTTTTTTTAGGTTACAATTATCATTTTAAACCCATTCAAGCTGTAAAAAATTTAATCACTGGCAATCGTGTTACTAATGATCATTATTTCATTGGTTTATCTTCCTATTTAAACGCAAAACGTCCCTACAGCTCAGATAATATTGGATATAAATACGATAAATTTCCTCCAAATGAGTTCCAAAAAAGAATCGTTGAATATTCAGAGGTTATGAAAGAACATTTTTTTCAACCATATCAAATCTCAGAAACTGAGACGAATTTATTTAGAAAAATTATAGATCTCATCGAAAAAAATAATATTGCAACAGTCATTTGGGAACCTCAAGTCCATCCTTATTACCAGAAGATTCGTTTTCAAATTACTAAAGAGAGCATATTTAATCGATATACTAGAAATTTTATAAATCCAAATTCTAAAAATATTCGTCATATTAGCTTAAATCTCGAAAATTCCGAGTGTAGATATTTTACAGATTCGAGTCATGTCTCTCCGCTCTGTGTCCCTGAAATCGTAGATAAGTTATTGCAAACTGCAAAGGAAATTCCAAACTTTCAATAATTGTATGAAACTCTTCGGTTGGCAAAAAAATGCGTTCAAACAAAGTTTGTTACTTTGTTTTGTATTGATGTTTTCTGCCAATTTTATGTACCAAAGGATTGTCGACAATGAGGTGAATTGTGGATCTTTGGGCACTCCTGAAAGTGGATGTCCTTATGCTTTTTTAGACCATACACTTGGTATCGATCCGGGCCATGATCTTGGCGATGATGCAGAACATTCCGAACATGTTTGTTTTTCTTGCCCATGTAATTCTATAGTTTCTATCACATGGAATTTATATCTTTCGCATATTTTAATCAATCTTCATAAAGTTTATTTTGAATGGAATGAATTTCCTATACCAAAATTTTCTACTCTATCTTATCTTTTCAGACCTCCGAGACAACAGATAACCTAGTTCTTTCGCATATCCGTTTACTTGCGTTATCTACGTGGGAGGTTCCATGTTTTGTTTTTCAAATTCAAGGAATTTTAAATTGAAATGGTACTTAGTATTACTATTGATGCCAACATTTTTTAATTCAAATATTCAATCCGAGGAAAGTCTTGGAAATTCATGTCAAAATCAAAACTCAATGTTAGAATTGAGTATTTGTATCGTCAATCGCCATCCTGATTTTCGAATCGAGGAAATTAAACTAAAGGAAATTTCTGGAAGGAAAAAAATCGCTTCTTATTATTTCCCATCAAATCCAACTTTTTCTGGTTATGTGGCAAATCGAAAAGGAGACACTGCGGGAGCAATCATAGGATCCACACTTACTACAGCCAATAACTTTCAAGTTATGGTGAATCAGGAAATTTACACCAATGGAAAAAGAGAACTCGCTATTAAAATCGCCGATGAAGAATTTAGAGCACAAGTATATCGTTTAGAGTCCGTTAAACGTTCCTTAGAATTCGAAGCTCTAAAAAAACTAACACGATTTCGATACCTTTTTTTGGAAAAGGAAAACAGTTTATCTAGCTTAAATTTAGTGAAGGAACTTAAAAAAGTTTCAAAAGCTAGAATCAACGAAGGGCTTTCACCTGGAATTGATGAATCCTTGTCAGAAGCTGAAGAAATACGCATTTTTAAAATTTGGAATTTATCACAGAGGCAATATGAAAATGCAAAATCTGAATTGGAAGTTTTGTTAGGTTTTCCATTTGAGTTAACACAATTAAATGTTTTCCAATGGAAACTACCTAACGATTTACCTAAAGACAAATCAGAGTTGGTGAAAATTGCATACCAATATAGGCCAGAAATTTTTCTAACTGAAAAAGAAATTGAACTAGCTTTACTCAGACATAACGAAGTTAGAAAACAAAAAATTCCAAATGTTAGTTTGGGTGCTTTTGCACAAAACGATGGATTTAATGAGCGAGTTGTAGGAGGGATGTTAACGATACCTCTAATCGTCTGGCGCGATTATGAGGGCGAATCAATTATATCCTCTTCCAAAATTGATAGCTCAAAAGAATTGAAAGAATCTGTCTCTAGAAATATCAAACAAGAAGTATTGTTTGCTCTAACAAATTTTATCACACTCGCCGAAGAAGTAAAACTTTATGATGAAAACAAATTAGAAAGAGCAGAATCTGATCTAAACAATTTACAAGAGGCAATCAGATTCGGTAAAATAAAAATCATCGATGCAATCAACCAACAACGAATCTTATTACAAACAAAACTAAATTATTTAAGCACCAAATCTGAATATGAAGTATCTCAAATTGAATTGATACGAGTGCTTGGATTGCCAACTAATACAATGGAAGTTCGACCATGAAAATTAATTTTAAAATCATCCTTTTTTCTTTTCTTTTTTTAACTGGTATTATCTATTTTTGGCAAACTAGCCGAAACAAACCAATCACCCAAGAAGTTTCTACTAACAAAAACACTCTTCATTTAACAAAAGAACAACGGGAAGCAATTTCGATTGAAATCGAATTAGTTTCTCTAAAAATAATTCACACAAATATTGAACTGATAGGTGAAACAGAAGCAGTGCCAGATGACATTATGGACGTTCCTGCCAGAATTTCTGGTCGAGTCACAAGTGTGTATTTTGTTGAAGGTGATACCATACAAAAAGGACAAAAACTAGCAATCATCGATTCTCCAGAACTTGCAAAACTTAGATCTTCTTATCTTGTTGCAAAATCGAAATACAATGCAGCAGAACAAAATTTAACTAGAATTAGCTCACTTGTGAAAATGAATTTGGCTGCTAAACAAGAACAAATTGATGCTGAAGCAAATTTACGAGTGATTGAATCTGAGAAAAATTCTGCAGAAGAAAATTTACGTGCAAATGGAATCAACATCGATAACAGTTCCACTGGACAATACATTGTATATTCACCAAGGTCTGGACTAGCTTTATCGAGAAATGCAATTCCAGGATCGATTGTAGCAGGGAATCAAATACTCACTACCATTGCCAATCTTTCTAATCTTTGGTTCCAAGCAAAGATTTATGAAAATGATTTAAAATATTTATCAGAAGGGATAGCGGCAGATGTCATATTGAATGCATATCCTGACTTAAACTTTTATGGAAAATTAGAACACATTGGTGAAAAAGTTGATCCCGAATCTCGAACAGTTCATGCACGTGTTGTTTTTAAAAACCAAAATAAAAAAGCAAAAATTGGATTATTTGGCAGGGCAATCCTTAATGTGAATGAAAGCACAGGAATTCAAATTCCCGAAATTGCAATTCAATCGTACCAAGATTCTAAATATGTATTTATAGAATCCAAACCAGAAACATACCAATGGTTAGAAGTTTCAACTGGTAGTACAAATGACAAAATGGTAGAGGTAATCTCTGGACTCAAAGAGGGAGACAAGGTTGTCACAAAAGGTGCCTTTGAATTAAAAGCAATTTTGTTCAAAGATACATTTGGAGGAGGTGAATGAAATGGAATTTTTAACCAAAATTGTATCTTTTTCACTTCAAAATCGTCTTTTAATCATTCTATCCACCATCTTACTTGTATTTGGTGGTTTTTTCTCACTAAAACATCTAAAAGTAGATGCTGTTCCTGATATAACGAATGTTCAAGTTCAAATCATAACTACTTCTCCTTCATTATCTACTTTAGAAATAGAACAATACATTACCTTACCTGTTGAACGTGCAATAACTGGAATTCCTAACTTAACAGAAGTCCGATCTGTTTCTAGATATGGCTTTTCTTTGGTAACTGCTGTTTTTTCTGATGGAACCGACTTATGGAAAAGTAGACAATTGGTGAGCGAAAAACTAACAGAAGCTTCTGAAAACATACCAGCTATTTATGGTAAACCAGTCATAGGACCCATCACAACAGGATTAGGAGAAGTATTTCAATTTACAATCGAAAGTCAATTTCATAGTCAAATGGAGTTAACAACCTATCTAAATTGGTATATCAATCCCGCTTTAAAAACTGTTCCCGGTATCGTTGAAGTGAATAGTTTTGGAGGAAAAACAAAACAATACCAAGTCATAGTTGATTCATTAAAAGCAGCTTCTTTAGGAATTTCTTTCAACCAAATTATCAATGCAATCCAATCAAATAACCTATCAACCGGTAGCGGATATATTGAAAGATCAAATGAACAACTTATCATCGGTAGTGATGGTCTATTAAAAACAATATCAGATTTTGAAAAAATACAAATCGGTAAAATGAAGGATGGTTTTCCCATCTATTTGAATACCGTTGCAAAAATTGTCGAAGGCCCACGTTTACGAAAAGGTGCTGCTACTTCCTCTGGAAAATCAGAGGTTGTGGGTGCCGTTACTTTGATGTTACTCGGAGAAAATTCATTAGAAGTAACAAAATCGGTTAAAGAAAAAATAACACAAATTGAAAAAACATTACCAACAGGAATGAAAATAAAACCGTATTATGATCGTTCCATCATGGTATCTAACACATTAAAAACAATTGTTTGGAATCTTTCGGAAGGAGCACTCCTTGTCATCATTATTTTGTTTTTAATGATTGGTGACTTTCGATCTGGTCTTGTTATCGCCTCCGTCATTCCACTGGCAATGCTCATTGCAATTTCTTTGATGTTCGTAAGGGATTTACCAGCAAACTTAATGTCAATGGGTGCAATTGATTTTGGATTAATTGTGGATGGTGCAGTCATTTTAATTGAGAACTCTCATAGAAGATTGGGTTTAAAAGTAAAGGAACTAAAAAGATCATTAACACCAATCGAAAAAAAGGATACAATTCTTGAAGCCACCATTGAAGTCAGGAAAGCAACAATTTATGGTGAAATTATCATTGGAATCGTTTATATACCAATTCTTACACTCAGTGGTACAGAAGGTAAAATGTTTATTCCAATGGCAACGACAGTATTGTTTGCATTGATTGGTTCCTTTATCCTTACACTCACAATTATACCAGTTTTAGCATCTTTCTTTTTACATTCAGACATAAAAGAAGACTCAAAAACTGCTTTTTTCCAAAAAATTCAAAATTGGTACATTCCAAAACTTGAATATTGTTTCAAAGATACTAATAAAATTATGGTTTCTACAATCAGTATTTTTATTATCTCAATTTTCCTCTTCTTTCGATTAGGTGGAGAATTTTTACCAAAACTTGATGAAGGAAACTTACTCATCGAGATTAGTCGATACCCATCCACTACATTAACCGAATCATTAACTTCTTCTACAAAA